>CAIWKU010000250.1 GCA_903913355.1 uncultured Bacteroidota bacterium
GACTTTACTACCAAAACAGAGGAAGAATTATTATTGCTGGAAGATGTGGGTATCAAGGTAGCAAAGAGTATCCAGCATTTTTTTCAGAATGAACAAAACATACAGATGTTGGGTGAGTTAAAAGAACTAGGCTTACAACTCCATAACGAAAAGAAAGAGGTATTGGCAGCCGGTGCATTAACAGGAAAAACATTTCTTTTTACGGGCACCCTTGCCAAATTAAAACGCAGCGAAGCCGAAGCCATGGCCGAAGAACAGGGCGGGGTTATTGTAAGTGGCGTTAGTGCCAAATTGAATTACCTGGTAGTAGGCGAAGATGCTGGAAGTAAACTGGAAAAAGCTAAAAAAATCAACACCATCAAAATTATCACCGAAGACGAATTTCTATCCTTATTTTAAAAAAAGTATTCTATACACCTGACTCCATTTTCAAATTTTCAAATTACCACCATGCTTAGTCCCGCAACACTCAACTTCCTTAAATCATTGAAGAAGAATAATAGTAAAGAATGGTTTGAGAAAAATCGTAAATCTTACGAATCCGCCAAAGAAGATTTTGCATCCCTGGTTACAAACGTAATTGCCCAATTCGGTAAAAAAGAAGCTGGGATTGCATCGCTTACAGCCAAAGACTGTTTGTTCAGGATTAATAGAGATGTTCGTTTCAGTAAAAACAAAGCGCCTTACAAAACCAATATGGGTGCGAGTATGAAAACAGGCGGAAAAAAATCAAACCTGGCAGGCTATTACCTCCATATCGAACCCGGTGGAAATAGTTTTGTGGGTGGCGGTTGCTATATGGCAGAGCCGGATCTGGTAAAAAAAATCAGACAGGAAATCGATTATTCCTGGACCGAATTCAGCAAAATCATTAAGAACAAAAAATTTGTATCGCAATATGGCGATCTGGATAAAGGTGAAGGCATGTCGCTTAGTCGTGAGCCCAAAGGATACGAAAAGGAAAACCCGGCTATTGAATACATTAAATTGAAAAGCTGGATCGCTTTTACATCTTTAACGGATGAAGACTTGACCAGTAAGGATATTGAGAAAAAAATAATTGCGGCTTTTGAAACTTTACAACCCATGATCCATTTCCTGAACAGGGCCTTAGAAGAATAAGCGTGTGCTGGTTGATCCGTTTTAAAAAAAATGCCCTGCGTTTCTCAACACAAGGCATTACCTTATCACTCACAAATTTATAGAAGGCCTTTACTCAATAAGTATTCGGCAATCTGTACTGCATTGGTTGCCGCGCCTTTACGAAGATTATCGCTTACAATCCACATATTGAGTGTATTGGGCTGTGTTTCATCTCTGCGAAGCCTTCCCACAAAAACTTCATCTTTTTCATGTGCCCATAACGGCATGGGGTATAACTGGCTGGCATCATCATTCTGAACAATTACACCCGGTGCATTTGACAAAATAGATTTTACTTCAGCGAGGTCAAAATCATTGGCAAACTCAACATTTACACTTTCACTGTGTCCACCAATCACAGGTATACGCACAGTAGTTGCCGTTACACGAATAGAGTCATCCTGCATGATTTTATTGGTTTCTTTCACCATTTTCATCTCTTCTTTTGTATAGCCATTTTCGAGGAATACATCAATCTGCGGGATTACGTTGAGATCGATAGGGTATTTATAAGCCATCTCTCCTTCAATACCCTTTCTTTCATTGAATAACTGGTCAACTGCTTTTTTACCTGTGCCTGTTACACTCTGGTACGTACTTACTACTATACGCTTAATCGTATATTTTGCATGCAAAGGTTGTAAGGCCACTACCATCTGAATAGTAGAGCAATTGGGGTTGGCGATGATATAATCTTCTTTGGTTAATACCGCTGCGTTTACCTCGGGCACCACCAGTTTTTTGGTTGGGTCCATTCTCCAGGCAGATGAATTGTCAATCACACGAATACCTGCTTCGGCAAATTTAGGCGCCCATTCCAATGAGGTGCTCCCTCCTGCTGAGAAAATAGCTACGGCAGGTTTGGCAGCAATACCATCATTCATGCTTACCACTTTGTATTTCTTTCCCTTGAACTCTACTTCCTTACCCACTGATTTTTCAGAAGCTACGGGAACAATTTCAGTTACGGGAAAATTACGTTCGGCTAAAACCTGCAACATTTTGGTGCCTACTAAGCCGGTGGCACCTACTACGGCTACTTTCATGCGTTATTTTTTAAGATGACTAAAAAAGAAAAGCCTTCCCGTTCCGGGAAGGCCTCTAACTATATTTGATATACAGATATGCAGAGATTCCTTCCCGTCAGAGAGGTTTCTTTATGCACTTTGTATGTTTCACTATTATCATTGCGTTGCGAAAATATGACCATTTAAGTTTGATGCAAAATATTTTTTATTCCTGCTATCTTTTAGATAACTGATGAAAACTATTTTTCTACACCAGGTTGATATCAAAATTAACTAATTGCACAAACTCATCCAGTCTCGCAGAGATATCTGCTTTATTGATTTCTCTTAAACGTGCTGTTCCAAATTTTTCAACACAAAAAGAAGCCATTGCACTACCTACTATAATAGCCGTCTTCATGTTTTCAAAAGAAATATCTTTTGTTCTGGCTATATGACCAATAAAACCACCGGCAAAGGTATCACCGGCACCGGTTGGATCAAACACGTCTTCTAAAGGCAAAGCGGGTGCAAAGAATACTTTGTCTTCATAAAACAATAAAGCACCATGCTCTCCTTTTTTAATGATGAGGTATTTAGGTCCCATTTTCATAATGGTGGCCGCGGCCCTTACCAAAGAAAAATCACCGCTTAGTTGTCTGGCTTCGCTATCATTTACCATCAGCACATCTACCATTGAAATGGTTTTTTTCAACTCATCCATGGCAATTTCCATCCAGAAATTCATGGTGTCCATCACGATTAATTTGGGACGGGTTTTCAATTGCTCAATTACACTTCGTTGTACCGCAGGAACCAGATTACCCAACATCAGGAACTCACAATCCTGGTAACTATCCGGAACAACGGGTTGAAAATTTTCCAACACATTTAACTGGGTATCCAAGGTGTCGCGCGTATTCATATCCATATGATAACGACCACTCCAAAAGAAAGTTTTTTCATCTTTCTTTATCTGCACTCCTTCCAGCGATACTTTACGATTGGCTAGTTCATCCAGTTCTGATTGGGGGAAATCTCCACCCACCACAGATATCTGTTTTACAGGGGTAAAGTTTGAGGCGCACCAGGCTATATAAGTACCTGCACCACCAATAATCCGATCGCTTTTTCCAAATGGGGTTTCAATGGCATCAAAGGCCATGGATCCGACAACGACTAAAGACATAATTAAGGTTTTGTTATCGGAGGGCGAAATTAGGGTATTGGGGGGGAAAAGGGTGGATTGGAAGGAGGTTTATTTGCGTTACGCGTTTCAAGGGAAACTAACAGTTGTATAATTTTTGAGGCAAAAGGTTGCTAACATACGTTAGTTAATTATATTTGTGTAATGGCCAGAATTAAAACAGACGATAAAAACCTGTCCCGAAAAGACGTAATTGTTACGAAAGCAGCATCCCTTTTTCGTGAAAAAGGTTTTAAAGCAGCCAGTATGCGTGATTTGGCTGAAGCGGTGGGTGTGGAAGCCGCCAGTTTGTATAACCATATCAAATCCAAAACCGAATTACTGCATGATCTCTGTTTTAATGTGGCAAATCGGTTTATGCATAAAATTGATGAGATAGAAGCTGAACCCATCAGTGCTATTGAAAAAATAGAAAAATTACTTCGATTCCATATCACAGAAATGATTGAGCATTATGAAGAAGTGTATGTAAGTGATCGGGAATGGAAACACCTGGAAGACCCTTACTTATCTAATTTCCAAAACCAGCGCAGGCTATATCGTAAACGTTTTGCCGCTATTATTGAAGCCGGTATACGCCAGAAAGAAGTAAAAGAAATTGATGCACCTACTGCTGTTTTAATTATGCTGCACGCGATTACGGGCATAGAAAGCTGGCACAGATCAACCCAAAAAATCAGTGCCGAAGCATTGGAAGATAATATGATCACCATATTGGTTGGCGGTCTTACCAACCGATAATTTTACTGCTACCTACAAAAAGTTCTATCAACAGCAGAAACATCATGTCAATTCACTTTCATTCCTTATTAATAAAAGAAGTTAGAAAAGAAACCCGGGATTGTGTTTCCATTACTTTTGACATCCCGACAGAGTTATCTGAAATTTTTCAATATAAGCAG
The DNA here is from genome assembly GCA_903913355.1 of uncultured Bacteroidota bacterium. GTDB lineage: Bacteria > Bacteroidota > Bacteroidia > Chitinophagales > Chitinophagaceae > Sediminibacterium. The sequence continues at coordinate 4,260 of CAIWKU010000250.1, forward strand.
GGCCAATACCTTACCCTGCGTGCAAACATACAAGGAGCAGAGGTTCGCCGATCCTATTCCATTTGCAGTAGCCCTTTAGATAATGAGTTGCGGATAGCGATCAAAAAGACGGAGCAGGGTGTTTTTTCTTCTTACGCAAATCAATATCTCAAAAAAGGAGACCGGCTAGACGTAATGCCACCAATAGGCAAATTCTTTACCGAACTGAATCCGGCCCACTCAAAACAATACACCGGATTTGCTGCAGGCAGTGGTATCACTCCTTTGTTATCCATCATCAAAACTACTTTAGCAACTGAGCAGCAAAGTTCGTTTACCCTGGTATATGGCAATCGCAATCGTCATTCCATCATTTTTAAAGAGGCGTTGGAAGCTTTAAAAAATAAGTACATAAACAGGTTCAGCATTATCTATATTTTATCAAGGGAAAAAACAGATGCGGCCATTAATTTCGGAAGAATAGATGCGGAAAAATGTAAACTACTTGGTGAAAAAAATATAGATATTTCGGGTACAGATGCATTCTTCTTATGTGGCCCTGATGAAATGATTTTCTCTGTTAAGGATGAATTGGAAAAATCCGGGGTTGACAAAAAGAAAATTCATTTTGAATTATTTACTACTCCGGATCAGCAGAAAAAGAATTTTGCCAAAAAAGATTCGGTTGAAAAAAATGAAGCGAAAAGTAAAGTAACCATCCGGCTGGATGGAGTATCTTTTGATTTTGATCTGGGGTTTGATGGACCAGCCATTCTTGATGCCGCATTAGAACAGGGAGCCGATCTGCCCTATGCCTGTAAAGGCGGGGTTTGTTGTACCTGTCGAGCAAAATTAATAGCAGGTGAAGTGGACATGGATGTGAATTATGGACTGGAACCGGAAGAAATAGAACAGGGTTTTATCCTTACCTGTCAATCACATCCCCGAACAGAAAAGATTATAGTTGACTTTGACAGTAAATAAAAATCACCGCAGGTAGTAAAAAAGCAAATAGTAAACAGCCTGAATTTTCTTGGCTTACTATTTGCTTTCTTTACTCTCTACAGTGAAACAATAAAAGAGATTTCAGATATCATTACGCGCTGCAGGTAACGCAACCTTCTTCCATACTGCAGGTTCCTCCGTTAAGTAGCTGGTCTTCCACACTTACTGTTGCACCACCTTCAATTACTTTCAGGTTATGCTGATCGATCAGTGGCTCCGTTGTCTTTCCTCCCTGCTTTTCAACAGTAAACTGTACCGCCTGTGAAGCTGCTTTGGAACGCAGGTAATACATCCCGGTTTTCAACCCTTTGCGCCATGCATAAAAATGCATAGAAGTAAGTTTACTGGTAGTAGGTGCATCTACAAAAAGATTCAGTGATTGTGACTGGCAAATATATGCGCCTCTGTCAGCAGCCATATCAATAATGGTACGTTGTTTAATTTCCCATACCGTTTTGTAAATCTCTTTTATCTCTTCGGGTATGCCATCAATTTTCTGAACTGATCCGTTATGCGACATGATACTGTTCTTCATCTCATCATTCCATAAATTCAGGTCAATCAGGTCTTTCAGCAGGTGTTTATTCACCACTACAAATTCTCCGCTCAATACCCTGCGAACATAGATATTGGAAGTATAGGGTTCAAAACATTCGTTATTACCCAGAATCTGTGAAGTAGAAGCAGTGGGCATTGGTGCAACCAACAGAGAGTTCCGAACACCAAATTTGATCACTTCATCTTTCAGGCGATACCAATCCCAACGAAGGGTTGGTTCCACACCCCACATATCAAATTGGAAAATACCTTTTGAAACAGGTGACCCCTTAAAGCTTTCATAGGCACCATCTATTTTTGCCAGATCCTTGCTGGCTGTCATACCTGCAAAATAGATAGTTTCAAAAATTTCCCTGTTCAACTGTCTGGCTTCTTCGCTTTCAAAAGATAAACGCAAAAGAATAAATACATCTGCCAGTCCCTGTACCCCCAGCCCAATCGGACGATGGCGAAGGTTTGAATTTCTGGCTTCTTCTACCGGGTAATAGTTATTATCAATAATCCTGTTCAGATTTTTGGTTGCCTCGTAGGTTACTTCATATAGTTTTTCGTGATTGAATTTTCCATCTATCACAAATCTTGGCAATGCTAAAGAAGCCAGGTTACAAACAGCTACTTCATCCGGTGAAGTGTATTCAATGATCTCTGTACAAAGATTGGAGCTTTTAATAGTGCCCAGGTTTTGCTGGTTACTTTTTCCATTAGCAGCGTCCTTATACAATAAATAAGGTGTTCCGGTTTCTATCTGGGCTTCCAGTATCGCAAACCATAATTCCTGTGCCTTGATCGTTTTACGGGCTTTGCCTTCTTTTTCGTAACGGGTATATAATTTTTCAAATTCATCACCCCAGCATTCATGTAAACCGGGGGCTTCATTTGGACAGAATAAACTCCATTCACCATCTGCTTCTACGCGTTTCATAAACAGATCCGGTATCCACAAAGCATAGAAAAGATCGCGCGCACGCATTTCTTCTTTACCGTGATTTTTACGCAGGTCAAGAAATGCAAACACATCCGCATGCCATGGTTCAAGATAGATGGCAAATGCACCTTTTCTTTTTCCACCACCCTGGTCAACATAACGGGCTGTATCGTTAAATACTTTCAGCATAGGAATGATCCCGTTACTGGTTCCATTGGTTCCGCCAATATAACTGCCTGTTGCGCGAATACCATGAATAGCCAAACCGATACCGCCGGCGCTCTGTGATATTTTGGCTGTTTGTTTTAGTGTATCATAAATTCCATCAATACTATCATCTTTCATGGTAAGCAGGAAGCAACTACTCATTTGCGGTTTCGGTGTACCGGCATTGAATAATGTAGGTGTTGCATGCGTAAACCATCTTTCACTCATCAGGTGATAGGTTTTGATCGCACTTTCAATATCATCTTTATGAATACCAATGGCTACACGCATATACATATGCTGCGGACGTTCGGCAACTTTCCCATCTATTTTTAAGAGGTAAGATTTTTCAAGTGTTTTAAATCCAAAATAATCAAAGCCATAATCTCTGTCATAAATAATCGTGCTATCCAGTAATTCAGCATTATCCATGATTATCTGATATACATCATCGGCAATTAATGGAAGGAATTTGCCGCTTCTTTCATCCTGGCAATCGTATAGCAATTTTGAAGTTGCAGAAAAACTCTTGATTGTATTTTTATGCAGGTTACTAACGGCTATCCTGCTGGCCAATAATGCATAATCCGGATGTTTTACCGTAAGGGCTGCCGCTGTTTCTGCTGCCAGGTTATCGAGTTCCGTAGTAGGTACCCCATCATATAAACCCTCAATTACTTTTTTAGCAACATCCACCGCATTTACAAAACGCCTGTCCAGACCATAACATAATTTCTCAATCCGCGCAGTAATCTTATCAAATTTTACACTTTCGCTTTTCCCGTTTCTTTTAACTACGTACATATCTCTTATCTATTAAATGTGATTGTATTCTTTTTGAACTGGTATTTAAAAATCTTCTTCGAGAGAAAAAGTCTGCGCATCCCGATTTCCGCCCATCACACCTGCTTTCTGGTAATCGCCCACTCTTTTCTCAAAGAAATTGGTTTTACCTTCCAGGGAAATCATTTCCATAAAATCGAAGGGGTTGGTAGCCTGGAACATTTTCGGGTAACCCAGTTCACCTAACCATCTGTCTGCCACAAATTCAATGTATTGCTGCATCAGTTTGGCGTTCATTCCGATCAATGCCACCGGCAAAGCTTCGGTAATGAATTCTTTCTCTATGGCTACCGCATCGCTGATGATACTATAAACTTGTTCCTGTGATAATTTATTGTTTAACATGCCATATAATAAACAGGCAAATTCGCAATGAAGCCCTTCGTCCCGGCTGATCAGCTCATTACTGAAGGTTAATCCCGGCATCAGGCCCCGTTTTTTCAACCAGAAAATAGAGCAGAAGCTACCACTGAAAAAGATCCCTTCTACCGCTGCAAAAGCTACCAGACGCTCGGCAAAACTGCCGTTCTGGATCCAGCGTAAAGCCCAGTCCGCTTTTTTCTTTACCGCATCAATGGTATCTATTGCATGAAAGAGCCGATGCTTTTCGTTGGGGTCTTTAATATAGGTATCTATTAATAAGGCATAGGTCTCAGAATGGATATTCTCCATCATGATCTGGAAACCATAAAAACAACGGGCTTCCGGCAACTGAACCTCGCTCATAAAATTAACGGCGAGGTTTTCATTTACGATACCATCACTGGCCGCAAAAAAAGCAAGCACATGTGAAATAAAATGACGCTCCCCATCATTCATGGCCGCCCAGTCTTTTCCATCACTACCCAGGTCAATTTCTTCGGCAGTCCAGAAACTGGCTTCATGCTTTTTATAGAGTTCCCAAACTTTCGGGTAATTAATAGGCAGGATCACGAAACGATCTTTGTTTTCTCTCAGCAATAATTCATTCTCGTTGGGCATTATACAAAATTGTACGGTGACTAATTTTCCCGGATAGTTGAGAGGTGCTGATTACAAGAGGAACGAATTCCATGCGTGTACTCAGTTCACCGCTTTTCACCCGAAAGCATCTAACAGTTGATTTACGGCAGGTCTTCTGACTCGTTCTATCTTTTAAATACCTTCCCGTTTAGACAGCTTTCACTATTATCTAAACAGTGGCAGAAGATTTAAAATCTGGAAATAATGATTGCAAATGCTCATTACCACCAAGAACTTACAGCTGCGGGGACAGTCCCGAAATTTCATCGGATTCCCTTTTAATACGGCCATATCTTGCAAAACATCACCGTAACCATAAATGCCCTACAAGAATACTATACTATATTAATTTTTGATGAAGGAATTATTAACCTTCTGTTGAAAAGAAGTTGGAACGCAATCAGGCATTGTATTTGACCCGCCAGGGCAGCAGGGGGAAGTTATTTTTGGACAATTTGGGGAGAATTTTTTCCGCAGAATCCGTATTTTATTGTATCAAAACGGGTAGCAGTATTTTCTGCCAGATAGCATAGCCTTTTGCATTCATATGCAAACTGTCGGCCAGAAATATTTCCGGGTTAACGCGTCCATCCGGAAGTAACATGGCATTATGTATATCTACATAAATTGTTTGGGGCTGCTTTTGCAGAAACTCATTAATCAATTGATTGGCCTTCCGGATTTTGGGTTCCAGTCTCCATCTGCTGGGACTTGGCTTTAACGACACAAATACAACTTGTACTTTATTATCATGAACACGGATGGAATCCAACAATTCTTGAAAACGTTTCAAAACGAGGTCGGATGTAATGGTATCTGAAGAAGCCAGGTCATTTTCACCGCAATAGATAATGATCTGTTTTGGTGCATACGGATAAATAATATCACCGGCATATCTGATTACATCCGGCAAAGATGAACCACCAAAACCCCTGTTAATAATTGGATAATTTGGAAAATAATTCTGTATATCAGTCCATTTGGTAAAGGAGGAACTGCCTATAAACAAAATGGATTGTCTGGGAGGCATTTGCTGGCTGTCTTTCATTTTAAATGCCTCAATCTCCCTCCAAAATGGAGGACGCTCCTGAACCGAGGTGCAAGAAAAAACCGTTACTGCAACAAAAACGGTGAATAGCAGCCTGGTCAATAATTTCATACCGCAATTTACGCCGCTCCTTAGTGATTAAAGAATAATTAAAAAAAAGATAGATAAACTAACAACCTGACTCAATTGGTTTATTTTTAATGCTAACAAATGTTAGCATTTAGAATTTCTTCCCTATTTTTGAAACTGAACTTTTCAGCCAAATGAAAATGACACCCGAAAATATTTTTGAAGATAAGGTCGCCAAAGAGATCAAGATTGAACCCAGGGATTGGATGCCGGAAAAATACAGGCAAACCCTGATCAGGCAGATCAGTCAACATGCGCATAGCGAAATTGTGGGTATGCTGCCCGAAGGAAACTGGATAACGCGCGCTCCCAGCCTACGTAGAAAAGTAATTCTTTTGGCAAAAGTGCAGGATGAAGCCGGTCATGGTCTCTATTTATATTCGGCTGCAGAAACCCTGGGTATCAGCCGGGATGAAATGTATGATCAATTACATACCGGTAAAGCAAAATATTCATCCATCTTTAATTACCCCACACTCAGCTGGGCCGATATCGGTGCCATTGGATGGTTAGTGGATGGAGCGGCTATCATGAACCAGGTTCCGCTTTGCAGAAGCAGTTTCGGTCCTTATGCACGAGCCATGGTAAGAATTTGTAAAGAAGAAAGTTTTCACCAACGCCAGGGCTTTGAAATATTATTAACCCTTTGCAGGGGAACAGAGGCACAACGCAAAATGGCGCAGGATGCGATTAACCGCTGGTGGTGGCCCAGCATTATGATGTTTGGCCCAAAAGATGATGAGAGTCCGAATACTATCCAAAGTATGCGTTGGAAAATCAAACGCTTTTCCAATGATGAGTTGCGTCAAAAATTTGTGGATGTATGTGCTGAGCAGATCAAAACACTCGGGTTATCTATTCCGGATAAAAATCTGAAATGGAACGAAGCCACCCAACACTATGATTTTGGTGCGATTGACTGGAACGAATTCTGGCAGGTGGTACAAGGCAACGGCCCTTGTAATAAAGAAAGATTACTGGCAAGAAAAAAAGCATGGGAAGAGGGTGCCTGGGTAAGAGAAGCCGCCAATGCTTATGTAGAAAAAAGAAAAGCAAGAGAGAATATACAGGCAGCCTAAAATGATTTATAAAAAATCCTTAGTATGAGTGATTCAGAAAAAGCAGGCACCACACAAGCAAATGGAGCCTGGCCCTTATGGGAAATATTTATCCGAAGCCGCCAGGGTTTAGATCACAAACATGTGGGCAGTCTGCATGCGGCCGATGCACAAATGGCCATTGAAAATGCACGTGATGTATATACTCGAAGAATGGAGGGTATCAGTATCTGGGTGGTAGAGAGTAAATATATACATGCCAGCAACCCAACCGAAGCAGGCGCCCTTTATGATCCGGCGGATGATAAAGCATACCGGCATCCCACTTTTTATCAATTGCCGGAAGAATTAAAACATATGTAAGCAGGTTGTCGCCAGGTTGTCCAAATAAACGAATGAGCGAATACCTATAAAACATTTACCCAATCATCCATGTCAAAAGCATTCGTATCTTATCTCCTTTCATTGGCCGACAATACATTGATATTGGGCCATCGTAATAGTGAATGGTGTGGTCACGGACCGATA
>CAIWKU010000251.1 GCA_903913355.1 uncultured Bacteroidota bacterium
GATCAAGATCAAATATATTTCGTTGGTGAACCTGATCATGGACAAAGAAGTGGTAAAAGAATTGATCCAGGAAGAATTAACCAGTACCAACCTCGTAAAAGAACTCACGTCACTTCTTACCAATGAATCCAAAAAAGAGGAGTTACAAAAAAATTATACCGATCTGAAAGAATTATTATCCGCCGGCGGTCATGCCTCTGCCCAAGCCGCTAAAATTATCTATGATTACCTAAAGCCAACAGCCAAGAGCTAACAGCCAATATCAATTGCTACATCATCACCTGAACAAAGGCAAAATCACCAGTTTAAAAAGAATAATCAGCAGCGCCACCAAAAACATGATCAGGGAAATCCGGTTCATTCCATGCATGTATTTCATCCATTGTGTTCGGGGTTCATTGGGATCCCTTTTCTTGATATACAGGTATTCCGCGAGTTGCTTCCAAATGCCCATTTGATAAGATTTATACAAAGATAACAAGACCAAAGGTATTTGGTTCGGCAAAACTTATTCTGGTTAGATTTGTAATAACGCTAAACTAACTGCTATGCTATATCGCCTGCTAACGGCTTTTTGCTTTTTGACCCTTTTTTATACCGCTTCTGCTCAATTTGACCCGGCTAAAATTGATATTGTAAGAGATAAATATGGCGTGCCGCATATTTTTGCGAAAACTGATCCGGAAGTGGCTTATGGACTTGCCTGGGCCCATGCAGAAGATGATTTTACTACGATACAGCAATCTTTACTGGCCGGTAAAGCCATGCTGGGAGCTTACCAGGGAAAAAAAGGTGCGGCGATCGACTATGTAGTCCATCTTTTACGGATACCGGAATTGGTGGAAGAAAAATATGATGCGGATTTAAGTCCTGATTTTAAAAGACTTCTCGAAGGTTATTGCGCCGGACTCAACGCGTATGCAGCCAAACATCCGGAAGAAATTCTACTGAAAAAAGCGTTTCCGGTAAGACCAAAAGATATGATTCAATACTCGGTATTACAGCTATGTGTATTATCGGGTGCTGATAAAGCATTATCCTCAATCAACAAAGGAACCGTTGCTTTGCTGGAAAATTTCAAAACACAGGGAAGCAATGGCATCGCATTTAACAGTCGCAAAACAACGGATGGCCAGGTATACCTGGATATCAATGCCCACCAGCCATTAGAAGGGCCTGTGGCTTTTTATGAAGCACATTTATGCAGTGAAGAAGGTTGGAATATTCTGGGTGCTAATTTTCCGGGTGCCCCCTGCATATTGCATGGTTGCAATGAATATTTGGGTTGGGCGCATACTGTAAATGCGCCGGATAAACTGGATATCTATCAATTAGAGATCAATCCCACCAATAAACTCCAATACAAACTGGATGGGCAATGGGAAACCTTAGAAGAAAAAAATGCGAAACTAAATGTCAAACTTTCCGGTATCCGAATCAACGTAAATAAAAAAGTTTACTGGAGTAAATACGGGCCCACATTAATTACACCCAAAGGAACTTTTTCGATTCGTATGCCTGCACAAATGGATATCCGCGGTCTGGAACAATGGTATCGGTTTAATAAGGCGAAAAATTTTACTGAGTTTAAAACAGCACTGAATATGCTGGCAATTCCGGGATATAATATTGTGTATGGTGACAGGTATGATACCATTTATTACATAAGCAATGGCCGCATTCCGATTCGTGATCCCAAATATGATTGGAAAGGCACTTTGCCTGGAAATACCAGTGCTACTTTATGGACCAGCCTGCATCCTTTATCAGATTTGCCACAGGTATTACAACCTGCCAGTGGTTTTGTGTATAATACCAATCACTCTCCCTTCCATTCAACAGAAGGGCCGGATAATCCGGTGATCAAAGATCCTACTATGGGATATGAAACCAATGAAAATAATCGCAGTCTTCGCTTTGCAGAATTATTAGCAGGATATCCAAAAGTTTCTTTCGATGATTTTAAAAGAATAAAATTTGATCGCCAATATCCCTCAAGTTTTGCATTCTCAAGTAATATCGATTCTTTTTTCCTGTTAAACCCTGCTGACTATCCTGAAATATCTGATCTGATCAATAACCTGAAACAATGGAACAGAAATTCAGATATAGAAAATATTGGCGCGGCCACATTTCTCGAAATCTATCAGGTTATTTATACAGCACATCGATCCTATTTAAGGAATAAGATCATTACAAAAGAAGAAGCCGTATCCATTTTAAAAGAAGCCAAAGCTTCTATGCTAAAGGATTTTGGCCGAACCAACCTGCAACTGGGCGATATACAAAAACTGGTTCGCGGAGAGAAAGAATTTCCACTAGGAGGTTTGCCTGATGTGCTGGCTCCTTCCTATTCGATTCCTTATAAGAACGGGATGGTAAAAGATAATCAGGGTGATGCGTATATTGAACTGGTTCGGTTTACCAAAACAGGTCCGGTAATCGAATCACTCAATGTGTATGGCGCTTCTGCCAGAAAAGATTCACCGCATTATACTGACCAGATGGAAATGTTCACACACCAGCAAACAAAACCCATGACACTCAATAAGGAAGAAGTGTATAAACATGCAGAAAAAATATATCACCCAAATTAACAATCAACTGTTTTCAGTAAAAAGAAAAAAATGAAAAAAATCATATTCCTCCTGGCCGTAATAACTTCTTTTCGCGCAACTGCACAAGTGGAAGAGGGCATTATAAAATATTCGATGAACATACAGGGTGAGCAACCGGGAACGATTAACCCAATGGTAGGGAACTCATCTGTTACAATCTATTTCAAAAAGGGAAATCTCTTACTGAAATGA
>CAIWKU010000252.1 GCA_903913355.1 uncultured Bacteroidota bacterium
GCAGTAAAATTTACGTATAATGGAAAAATTACTGTTGAGATCTTACTGAAAGAAATTAAGGGCGAAAATACGGTGATTACTTTTTCTGTGCAAGACACAGGGATTGGAATTGACCAAGAAAAACTGGCTCATATCTTCTTGCCATTTACACAGGCATCTACTTCAACTACCCGCCAATTTGGGGGAACTGGTTTGGGATTGGCCATTACCAAAAGAATATTGGGTTTACTGCACAGCACAATTAATGTAGAATCTACAGTTAATAAGGGCTCACGGTTTTATTTTGATCTTTCTTTAAAAGCGGTTGTAGGCAATAAAGAAAAAGATTATAAAAAGCATACGGATGATTTTGATCTTAACAATAAACGAATTCTATTAGTAGAAGACACTCCCTTCAATGTGTTATACGCTGTTCAATTGCTAGAGGGATGGAAAGCCAGTGTAGGAGTAGCAGAGAATGGGGAAATGGCTATTCAAAGATGTAAAGAAGCCCAGTATGATTTAATTCTGATGGATCTGCAAATGCCCATACTCGATGGCTATGCGGCTACCCGGCAAATCAGGGAGTTCAATAAAACCATCCCTATTATTGCATTAACTGCCAGCGCGGATAATAATATCCGGGAAAAAGTGATTGCTGCAGGTATGCAGGATTATGTTACCAAACCCCTCAATCCAGATGATTTTTATACGCGAATCAAAAAGTATATTGACTAAGAATTGATAGTAAGAGAGGGTATTTCAGTTAGTTATTTTTACAAGCTGATTCCTTATTTAAAATTTCTGAATATTATAAAGTTTTCAGGTATTCCAATACGGCTTTTCTTTCTTTATTCGTTAATATATCTCCAAAATAATGCCCCGTATTTGAATAACCCTTCAGCGTAGTATTATACATCTTTTTCTCGCTCGGGTCAGTAATTATGCGATAATTCCAGGACATTTTTTCGATTTGATACACAGGTTTTTTAAAATCCCGGGCCCAGTATTTTGGCCGGGCCTTACTGTTGAGTACACTTTCCAGATCCGGAACCGAACCGTTATGCAGGTAGGGGGCCGTTGCCCAAATACCGTCAAGCGGGGGTGCGATATAGCCATTAAATGGCTCCAGTTTTGCAGGCAGGTTGCCTTTTGCAAACCAGCTTTTATTGAACCATTCGATGAACTGAGGATTCTGATAATTGGCTTTAAAAAGTAATGAGTCTGTTTGAATAATTGATTCCGGAATTAACAGGTTAGGGAAAAACTCATTAGCTCCATAGCTGCCATGACATTCACTGCAATACACAGTAAACAATTGTTTGCCGGTATTTGCCAGGCTATCATTGATGGGTAAAGGATATTTGGGTGGTGTAATGCTTCTGATATAAGCCAATACATCCCCAAAATGGCTAAACACTTCCGATGCCTCACTGGTGTCTTTAACAGTTAGAATATTACTAAGCATTAAGAATCTGCCAAAATCGCCTCTTCCAAAGCCATTATAAAATATAGCATTCTTCTTTTTTACCAACCACCAGGCGGGCACATCAGTAGGAATCACTTCTTCGGGGATATCCAATATGGGTTTATCCCTCCACTCCAGTGTTTGCGGATCACGGTGTGCTACCAGTAATGTGGCTAACCTGTCTGCGGCATTCACGCCGGCAACTTCGGTTCGCATCAGGGGGGCAATTGTAGAGAAAGATCTAAGTATTACCGAAGTAGCTTCATATTGTTTTGGGGTAATCATTTTCATGAAACCCGTTGCAATCTTTTGTTGAAAGGTGTTTTGCTTTTCAAAATGGCTAAAATCAAGGGTGGTATTACCGAGGCCTATTACCAGGCTGTCATTTATTAACTGGGCATGACATTGTAAACAGGTTGGCACAACCACATCTATTCCATTGTTAGCTTTTACAACGTTAAAGCCAAAGGGAACAATTGCATTTTTGCCTGTTCTTTTGAGGTAATTATGTGAATCCTTACCATTTAATAATGTGAAATAACCATAAGGTAAACCGCTTTTCAGATAATCACCTGTTATCAGGTATTCATAACCTGCTTTGGCATTTCCGTTTCTTTGTATACTCGGAGGTATATAGGTTGGCTTCACAAACGGATCGCTAATGGCATTGATAAATGCAATGGCAAATACGGTAATAATGCCAATAACTATCCATGGTTTTTGTATCATAATTATCGAAACTTGGAATAGCCGATTCAACAACTGGCTCTCTCTGATTCGTTATTCTTTGATGATCTAAACAGGCAGAGACACTCAGCTATGAAAAATAAAAGGAATCTTTTAAAATAACGTTTTACTTATAAGAAAGTTCAAAATACCGTATTGAAAGCTTTGGTAAATCACCGTATTTATGAATGGTTGTTAGTATATATAAAAGATTAAACAGGGATTAAAATAAGTGTCAAGTGAATTTTTATGTTTCTGTTTAATGAGAATACGCGTAGAATTGAGTAACTTATCAAATTATAACCCATTTATTTTGCAGTTAGTGATTCCCTTCCGGTATTTGATTTTTTGTGTTTCCTTCTTTTTTGTGCTTCCCTGTTTATCTCAAACAGATTGGGAATTGAAAAAGGACAAAAACGGAATCCAGGTATTTACTGCAAAACTGGCCGACTCTAAATTTAAAGCTATCAGGGTTAGCTGTATACTCAATGCAAGACTTTCACAACTGGCTGCTGTTATTCTTCAGCCCGAAATTCAACCAGAATGGGTTTTGGCAACCAGAGAAGCGCATACCGTACAACAAATATCAGCATCCCATTTGTATTATTATGCCGAAGCAGTACTACCCTGGCCCTTGAGTAATCGTGATATGGTGATTGATCTTCAGATTGTGCAGGATCCGA
>CAIWKU010000253.1 GCA_903913355.1 uncultured Bacteroidota bacterium
ATCAAAGCACAGCATAATGCCAGTTTCTGTTTCATTCCACCTGACAATTGTCCCGCCCTCCTGTCTTTAAAAGGTTCTATCTGTATATAGATATCTTTGATGAGATCATAATTTTTTTCAATGGTTGTATTGAAAATCGTAGCAAAAAAAGAAAGGTTTTCCTGAACAGAAAGGTCTTGGTATAAGGAGAACTTACCTGGCATATAACCAACACGATTGCGAATGGCAGTATAGTCCTTTACAACATCAAATCCATCTACATAGGCTTTGCCGCTATCTGCCAATAATAAAGTGGTAAGAATACGGAATAAGGAAGTTTTACCAGCACCATCCGGACCAATTATACCAAAGATTTCCCCTTTATCTACAGTAAATGAAATACCATTCAGCGCTTCTACTACTGTTTTTTTGGTGCGATAGGTTTTGATAATATTTTCAACAACGATTGACTGCATACTTTACTTAGTTGAATTTTACTTCTCCATACATGCCAATTTTCAGATTACCATCGTTTTTTACATGGATTTTGATGGCATAAACCAGATTGGCTCTTTCGTCTTTGGTTTGAATGGTCTTGGGGGTAAATTCTGCTTTATCAGAGATCCAGGTAATGATGCCATCATATTTTTTATAGGTAGAAGCGGTGCTGTCTACCAAAACGGTAACATGCTGGTTTAATTTTACTTCAGCCAATTGTGTTCCCGTTATATAGGCTCGTAAAGTAATAACAGATAGGTCGCCTATCTTATACAATGCTTTACCTGGGGCCGTAATTTCACCCGCCATCGCATATTTTGTGAGTACGGTTCCGGTAATCGGGTTTTTGATATTGGTGCGTTTTAACTGGTCGTCAATAATGGCCACTGATTTATGTAGCGGTCTGGATTCGCTGAGTACGCTATTGTTTTGGGTACCTGTAGCTGTTTCCTGAACTTTAATTTGCTGTTCATTTACAGAAATCTGTTTTTGCAAAACATCGATCTGGTTATTCAGGTCATCTAATTGTTTGGTAGTAGCTGCATCCGCCTTGATCAGTCTTTCTGTACGCGCTTTTTCATGTATTGCATTATCCAGCTGTGCTTTTTGCACTTTGATCTGGTCTAATAATAACTGAACCTGCGGTTTAACGTCAAGCGTTTTCTGTTGTAATGCGGCAATGGTTGCCTGCACCTGCGCCTTCTGTAATTCAAGTGGCAGCGAATCAATTTCACCAATGATACTGTCTTTAGATAGTAATGATCCTTCTTCAAGGTTTAAAGAAAGAATCTTTCCGGGAACTTCTGCAGACACTACCACTTCATCTATTTCAAAACTGCCCGATGCATCAGATACGGTATTTTTTGAATTACATCCCGCTAATGCAATACTAATTAAACCGGCGTATAAAAGGTTACGAATAGTCATGGTGCTTAGTTTGATACTTGATAAATTATTTTTTATTATTTCCAGTAGTAATTTGGTAATTAAATTCTGATAGCAATAGCTGTACCTGGTGTAAGATCAGGTTTTGCCGGGCCTGGTCTTCAGCGTTTACCTGTGTCAGGTAATCATGTGCACTTAGTACGCCGTTTTCTAACTGTGCGCTGGCTGCATTTTTTACCGAAGCCCTGAGGGCAATAATACCTTCATCCTTTTTTATTAGTTCTCTATACTTAGCCATATCAGCACTTTGCTGTTTCTGTGTAATCCCTGTGTTCAATAAAAATGTTTCTTTCTGAACATCCAATGATTTTCGGTTTAGGTCTACCAGTTGCTTTTGGTTTTGGTAAGTATATAAACTTCCCAGGTTCCAGTTAACCCTTGCTCCGGCGATTCCGAAAAAGGAGAAGTCGTTGTTTAACATATTAAGTCCGGGTCTTCCATATCCGCCTTGCAGGAATAAGCTGAACTTAGGACGTAGTTGTGTTTTTAATAATTGATCCTGTAAGTCCAGTGTTTTTTTCTGATAATCATAATAGAAAACCTCTGGACGGGTAATACTTTCATTTATGGGAGGCGGAACTGGTTTCTCCAACTCTGTATTCGTATCCAGTTTTTTATTGATAAACAAACCCAGCATATCCAGATACGCTTTTTGTGTGGCTGTTATTTCAACTGCGGACTGTTCTGCTTGCAATAGCTGGGCTGATAATTCATCAACACTGCTACGATAGGCAGTTCCATTGGCTACCAGTGCTTTTGCTTTATCAATTCCGTTTTGAATATCTTTTTGAAGAATTTTGTTTTGTAAGAGTTGCTGTTTCACTAAAAGAATCCCAAAATAAAGTTGGTCCAGCCGGTCATATAATGAGTATAAACTTACTTCCAGGTTTTGTTGCTGAACCATTTCGTTGGCTTCAGCAGTTTGTTGCTGGTTCTTGATCAAGCCACCGTCGTAGATTACCTGATCCAATTCTCCATATACTTTATATTGATCCTTGCTATAACTAGGCAGGGTAAAACCCGGAATAGGAATTTTAAAAGGAAAACTGGTTACATCAGATTGATAAGTAGCCTGACCGTTGATGCTGAAAGCAGGTAAATATCCTTTTGAAGCGTTGGAAACAGTGTATTCCTTTGTTTTGCTAATTAGCCCCTTTTGTTTAACCAGGGGATAATTTGTTCTGGCCATCTGATATACTTCATCAATGGTAAGATGCGCTAGTGATTCTTGAGCGGAAATGCGCAGGAGAGGTAGCAGTAGGAAAAGACCCCAGAGTAGGGCAAGTCTTTTTTTGTTTAACCAAATAGTTAATTTAGGCATAAAAAAATCATTTTTTGATAGAAGCAATTATAAATTCTGCGTTCATGGTTTTTCGTTGATCCATGATCGTACTAAATTGTAATGGATCCAGATTCATTATTCTTTGGAAAACCGGTTTAGCAACAAAAGGGAAAATACTAAGCGATATCATATTTATCACCAGGTTTACCGGGCTAACTTGCTTGATGGTTCCTTTCTTTATTTCTTTATCGATTTGTTTCACCAGGTTTTCAAAAGTCGGCTGGTTTTTTCCAAATATATTTTCGAGAAAAGAATGAGGTTGTTTGTTCATCTCATTCAGCACAAACAAAGGCAGGTAAGGGTTTTGACTGATGATTTCCGCATACTCATTGGAAAATAGCCGAATCTTTTCAAATAAGGGAAGATCTGAATTCAGGATACTATTTATTTTAGAAAACAGCTTTTCTGCACCTTCTTTAAAAATGACTTCGAATAATTTTTCCTTACTTTTGAAATAATAATGTAGCAAGGCTTTATTGATGCCCGCATTATCTGCTATATCCTGCATTCGGGCACCATCCATTCCTTTTTCAATAAATATGGTTTTGGCGGCGGCCAGTATTTTTTCTTCAGTTGATGTATTCTTGGTTCGGGGCATATTTTAACCAAATGGTTAATAAAGGTACAGAAACACCCTAATTTTCAAAATTTTTTCTTCCGGGTATTGAACAGGGGTTTATATATTTAGGTAAATATTGATATAGGATGCTTACCGTTAAAAGAGTTACCGAACAATCAGAATTAGTTGATATTCAGCATCTCCAAAGCGAAAACCTTAGAAAAAACCTTTTACCTGAGGAAGCGGTAGCGCAGGGGTTTTTGATGGCTGAATATTCGCTTGATTTTTTACAAACAATACATGCAGCTGCTCCGTCTATCATTGCAAAAGATGGGGATACACTGGCCGGATATGCCCTGGTTGCCCTGCCCTCTATCCGTTATGAACATGAATTGCTGGCTGACCTCTTCAATAATATTGATAAAGCATTGTATCAGGAACAACATGTCAAAAATTCGAAATATGTAGTTGTCGGCCAATTATGTGTAGCTAAGGAATATCGTGGACAGGGATTAGTACAAAATATGTACGAACACTTTAGAGAATGCTTATCTAGCGATTACAAATATTGTATTACGGATATTGCTCATGCAAATGCAAGGTCATTGGCAGCACATATCCGAACCGGTTTTCAGATTATTGATACATCCTCTTATGGTGGAGTGGAGTGGCATATTGTTCTTTGGGATTGGAACAAAAGCTTATAATGAAAATAGTAATGTATAATACGAAGTCTTACTTCTCATTAGCTGAATAAAAGGCAAGGCTGATTTATATCAGTTAACCTTACGATAAGCGTCAGCAACAACAACAAAAATTGTATTTACTTTTCCCAAATTGTATCCTGTGAAACAGGTCTTGTAAATAAGCCTTTTTCTGTGTAACTTTTAATGCATAAGAGAGGTTATTGCAAGCAACCTATCATTTATTAGTAACTGTTTTCAGGCTAAAATGATAACCCATGAAATTTGTTAATCCATTTGCCTCCCTGAAATTATCTTATCGGCAAAATATACGTGCCTGGTTTTATCTCTTTCTTGCACTATTCTCTTTTCTATTTTTCCTGTTTTATGAAAGCGAACAAAAATTTATAAACGCTTCAAAATCGGTTAATCAAATTAATGAGGTACTTACAAAATCAAGAAATATTCTTTATACAACCATCGATATAAGGGCAGATTCAAGAGAATATCTGGTAACAGGTAATACAAAATACCTAACTGAATTCTACAATGAAGAAAACAAATTGCAAACTGACTTATCGGATTTAAAAAAGATAAGTGTAGGGAGTCCAATGCAAAAAACTCAATGTGACTCACTTTCTAGTATGTATAAAAAATTAATTTCTTTAATTAACCAGGAAGTTAAATTAGTTATACCAAATGTTACACTGAGCGATAAGGAAATACAAAAAATAGACAATGGAAAAGTAGAATTCGATAAATTAATCGAAAAAATATTCCAAATTCAAACTTCACAAAATAATCAATTATCCGATTTTCAAAGAGAAACTTCTGACACCGCAAAAACGATTCAATGGATAATTATTGCCTTTAGCTTGTTTGCTTTTTTTGTAATGATTAATGCAAAGTCTTTACTCTTAAAAAACTATGATGATAGAGAAAATTCAAAAAAGGAACTTAGAAAAACAAAAGAATTTTACG
>CAIWKU010000254.1 GCA_903913355.1 uncultured Bacteroidota bacterium
AAACATTTTTTTGAATTTTTTACTTCGTTGGTCAATGCAAAGCCATATAATAATATCTGCACAATCGGCATCCATATCAGGATAACAAGCGTGCGCCTGTCTCTCCAGATATGGAGCCATTCTTTTTTTACAAAAACCAGAAATTGATTCATGGTATCTAATTTTGCTGATAGTTGCTAATTGGACTTATCAGCATTGTTAATTCTATACAGTTCTCACTAACCCTTTTGATTACTCTGACCTGCTGGCTTTTCTTGCCAATTGCAAAAACACTTCATCCATCGATGCGGCAGAATAGGTTTTCATCAGGTTGGCTGGTGAATCCAATGCATCTATTCTTCCATCAACCATTATCGAAACCCGGTTACAGTATTCTGCCTCATCCATATAGTGTGTGGTTACAAAAATGGTTATGCCCCGTTCAGCTGCTTCGTAAATCAGGGTCCAGAATTCTCTGCGAGTAACCGGATCAACACCACCTGTGGGTTCATCCAGAAAAACAATGGCCGGGTCATGAACAATCGCTATTGAAAAAGCTAACTTTTGTTTCCACCCCAAGGGCAAGGCCCTTACCAATGTTTTTTCTTCTCCTTCCAAATGCAATTCTTTTACCAGCAACTCTGCTTTTTCTTTGATCTTTTCATCTGTTAATCCATAAATGCCCGCATAAAAACGAATATTTTCTTTAATGGTCAGGTCCTCATATAATGAGAATTTCTGACTCATATATCCGATATTTTTTTTGATCAGCTCATTTTCTTTGTATACATCATACCCCGCAACAGTAGCTTCACCGGAACTGGGCAATGATAATCCGCATAGCATGCGCATAGCAGTAGTTTTACCTGCTCCATTGGCGCCAAGAAAACCAAAAATTTCTCCTTTCTGCACGTCAAAGCTGATTTTATCGACAGCAGTGAATGCACCAAATTTTTTGGTAAGCTCTTTGGCAGTAATTACTTTATTGTTTTGCACCATTATTCTTGCATTAATGCCATGAAACAATCTTCAATATTAGGTTTGATCGCATGCGCTTCAAACTGGGTATATTTTCCATTTTTCTCAATCTGATCTAATTTTTCTTTCGCATTATCGGCTGTTTTAAATACCACATGGTGAAATTGGCCGAAAGGATAACAGCTTTCCACCATTGGGTCCAGTTTAATGGCTTTCATCAATGGGAACATTTCTACCGCTCGCACCGCCCATAAAGGCTTTGTAAATTCAGCAGCGATACCTTCCGGAGAATTGATTGATAATATCTGCCCTTTTTGAATCAAGGCAACTCTATCGCAAAGTCCCGCTTCATCCATATAGGGAGTTGATACCAAAATGGTGATGCCTTGTAATTTTAGCCTATGCAACATTTCCCAAAACTCTTTTCTTGATACCGCATCTACTCCGGTGGTTGGCTCATCCAGAAATAAAACAGATGGTTTATGAATCAAAGCACAGCATAATGCCAGTTTCTGTTTCATTCCACCTGACAATTGTCCCGCCCTCCTGTCTTTAAACGGTTCTATCTGTATATAGATATCTTTGATGAGATCATAATTTTTTTCAATGGTGGTGTTGAAAATAGTAGCAAAAAATGAAAGGTTTTCCTGAACAGAGAGATCCTGATATAGAGAAAATTTACCTGGCATATACCCAACACGATTGCGAATAGATAAATAATCTTTTATTACATCAAACCCATCTACAAAAGCTTTGCCGCTATCTGCCAGTAATAAAGTGGTAAGAATGCGGAATAAGGAAGTTTTGCCAGCACCATCCGGACCAATTATACCAAAGATTTCCCCTTTGTCTACCGAAAAGGAAATCCCCTTCAGTGCATCCACTAC
>CAIWKU010000255.1 GCA_903913355.1 uncultured Bacteroidota bacterium
CAAACCGGGTAAGATTTATTCCAAACCATCTTATTCCTATTTTTGCGGATGGCTGAATTGGAATTTACACTGGAAGCAACAGAAAATAGCTCTAAGGCAAGGGCAGGTACCATCAAAACAGATCATGGCGAAATTGCTACTCCCATCTTTATGCCCGTGGGTACCGTTGGGTCTGTAAAAGCGGTAAACCAGCAACAATTAAAGCTGGATATACAGGCCCAGATCATTTTGGGTAATACCTATCATTTATACTTAAGACCCGGTACAGAAGTATTGGAAGCCGCTGGTGGCTTGCATCGGTTTATGGGTTGGGACAGGCCCATATTAACCGATAGTGGCGGATACCAGGTGTTTTCATTGGCTGCTAAAAGAAAGATCAAAGAAGAGGGGGTGATGTTCCAGTCGCATATTGACGGAAGCCGTCACTTGTTTAGTCCCGAAAATGTGATGGATATCCAGAGAAGTATTGGTGCAGATATTATTATGGCTTTTGATGAATGTCCGCCATACCCAAGTGAGTATGCTTATGCCAGGAAAAGCATGGAATTAACGCATCGCTGGCTTGACCGGTGTTTTCAGCGATTGAAGGATACCCCCGATAAATATGGATATACGCAAAACCTATTCCCGATAGTTCAGGGAAGTACCTTTGAAGACCTAAGAAAAGCTTCCTGTGAATACATTGCCTCAAAAGATGCTGTAGGCAATGCGATTGGGGGATTAAGTGTAGGAGAGCCCGAGGAAGAAATGTATGCATTCACGGAATTATGCTGTGATATATTGCCCGTAAACAAACCCAGATACCTCATGGGGGTAGGTACTCCCTGGAACCTGCTGGAAGGGATATCAAGGGGCGTTGATATGTTTGATTGTGTAATGCCTACCCGAAATGG
Organism: uncultured Bacteroidota bacterium; assembly: GCA_903913355.1. GTDB lineage: Bacteria > Bacteroidota > Bacteroidia > Chitinophagales > Chitinophagaceae > Sediminibacterium. The sequence continues at coordinate 894 of CAIWKU010000255.1, forward strand.
CCGTAATGGAATGATCTTCACCACCCAGGGTGTGATCAATATCCGCAATAAAAAATGGGCCACTGATTTTAGTCCGATTGACCCCGGACTACCCGCCGAACTCAGTCAATACTATACCAAAGCCTATCTGAGGCATTTGTTTATTGCGGATGAAATACTAGGGTTACAACTGGCCAGCATCCAGAATTTGTCTTTCTATTTATGGCTGGTTAAGGAAGCCCGCAAACAAATCCTTTCCGGTCAATTCACCTCCTGGAAATCCACTATCCTCCCACAAATCAAAGAAAGACTCTAACATCCCCAAAAACCCGCAACCTCTCACAGTAATCATATTAACATCCTTTTACCCCCTCTCTCCCTTTCAGCCTTTATCTTTGCGGGGAACCCATTATGAAGAAACTCGACTGGTACATACTGAAAAAGTTTTTAACCACCTTCTTCTTTGCTATTTTCCTGTTCACCATTATAGCTGTGGTGGTGGATGTAAGTGAAAAAACAGATGATTTTGTAAAATCCAGATTGGGGGTAAGCAGGATTATTACCGATTATTACCTGGGTTTTGTGCCGCATATTATTGCTTTATTATTTCCTTTGTTTGTGTTTATTGCTGTTATCTTCTTCACGTCCAAAATGGCGGGTAAGAGTGAGATCATTGCCATATTGGCCAGCGGTACCAGTTATTCCAGATGGTTGAGACCTTACTGGATAGGAGGCATCATTCTGGCCGTTATGTTATGGTTTGCCAACCAGTATGTGGTTCCCAAAGCCAACCAGATCAGGGGAACTTTCGAGGCAAAATATATAGATGGCAACTCTACTTATGATGCTTTGCTGATGCGGAATAATAATATTTATCAAAGGGTTGATTCGTTTACTTATGCGGGAATACTTTCTTATGATACGATGTCCAAAAGAGGTGGCCCCGTTTTTTTATACCGTATAGTAAATAACGCAGTAGTTGAGAATATGAGAGCGGAAAGCATCAGCTGGGATACTTCTGTAAAGAAATGGAGAATGGATGGTTTGCTGGATAGAAAATTACATCCCCTGAATGAACAGGTTACCCTGGAAGCCTCTAAAGTGATGCGTTTTGAATTTACTCCTAACGACCTCAACCAGGATAAGTACACAAAGGATAAACTAACGAGTCCGCAGTTGGATCGCTTTATAAAACTGCAGGAATTGCGGGGCTCGGAAGGATTAAACGAACTGAAGGTGGAAAGATACCGAAGAGATGCTACCTGTATGACCGTTTTGTTACTCACCCTGATAGGTGGGGTAGTAGCAGGTCGCAAAGTAAGGGGAGGAAGTGGTGTTCACCTGGCAGTAGGTTTTGTGATAGCGGCCCTGTTCATCATCGCAGACCGGTTTTCTACTATTTTCTCTACAAAAGGGAACCTGCCGCCTATTATTGCCGCATGGATACCCAATATCATATTCATTTTTGTATTGGCCTATCTGTATCGAAAGGCCCCTAAATAGATTTATCTTTTATTTAAACCACGGATCATCAAATGATTTGCTGTACATGGCAAGTTGTTTTACCTTTAACCCCTAATCAAGTTCTTTATCAAGGTAGTTAGGTAAACTGGTATTGATAAAGCGTATATAAATCCTCTCGTCATGGGTATAGTTAAGGACCATTTTAAGGCAAAAGCAGATATTGCGAATGCGGAAATCAAAGACATTCTCAAAGAACATGGAAACAAGAAAATCGGGGAAGTAACCCTGGCCCAGGCTTACCAGGGTATGCGGGGTATTACCGGACTGGTAACAGAAACCAGTTTACTGGATGCACAGGAGGGAATTCGTTTTCGCGGGTATTCCATCCCCGAATTGCAGGAAAAATTACCTAAGGCCCATGAAGGTGGAGAACCTTTGCCTGAGGCCCTTTTTTACCTGATGTTAGTGGGGGATCTGCCCACCCAGGAAGATGCCAATCATATTACCAATGTATGGCAGCGCAGAAGCCATGTACCCAATTATGTATTTGCAA
>CAIWKU010000256.1 GCA_903913355.1 uncultured Bacteroidota bacterium
GTTTTTTGCACACCAAGGCACAGCTTGCATTGACTTCAATTTTGAGCCTAGCCATTCAATGAAATTACTTCATTGGGCAGATCCATTAACCATAGCAACCAAAACCGTGCCTTTGTGCCTTTGTGTGAGATTTATCGCCTGCTCGCTATCAAAAGATTCAAATCAGTATATTTTAAATCAAAACGCTGACTGATATAAAAATCCGTAAGCGCCCCTTTAAACATATATACACCTTCCCTAAGATTGAATTTATGCCAAACCATTTCTTCCATTCCACCTTCATCACTGATTTCAAGTATCAGCGGCATCAACACATTGCTGATAGCCTGACTGGCCGTTCGCGCAAAACCACTGGGTATATTGGGTACACAGTAATGAATTACATCATGTTTCAGAAAAGTGGGTTCTTCATAACTGGTCAGTTCACTGGTTTCAAAACATCCGCCCCGGTCAATGGCCACATCAATAATAATACTACCCGGACGCATAGCGGCCACCATATCCTCAGTCACCACAACCGGTGCTCTTCCATATTCATTACTCAAGGCACCCACAGCCACTTCGCAGGTTTTAAGTTGCTTGGATAAAATGCGTGGCTCCAGTACACTTGTCCATATTCTTTGACCCAGGTTATTCTGTAATTGTTTTAAACGATATACATTATTATCAAACACTTTTACTGAGGCACCCAGTGCAAGTGCATTACGGGTAGCAAATTCACCCACGATACCTGCTCCGATAATCACCACTTTGGTAGGTGGTATCCCGCTGATACCGCCAAGCAATACGCCTTTCCCTTTATTAAAACTACTCAGGTATTGTCCGGCTATCAACATCACCGCACTACCCGCAATTTCACTCATGCTTCTAACAATCGGGTAGGTGCCACTATCATCTTTAAAATTTTCGAAGCTTAAAGCGGTAATCCGTTTCTCCATCATTTTCTCGATATATTCCTTTTTTAAGGCCGATAAATGGATAGGAGAAATGATGGTCTGATTTTGTTGTAATAAGGGCAAATCCTCCTCAACAGGAGGTGCGCTTTTTACCAGTATCGGACATTTGAATATGGCTTCTCTTTCGTACACAATCCGGGCACCAGCTTCTGCATAATCTTTATCTGAAAAATGACTTCCTTCCCCTGCTTTATGTTCAACATCCACCTGGTTACCATTCATGACCAATACGCCTACTGCATCGGGTGTTAAGGCAATCCGGTTTTCCTGAAAGGCAATTTCTTTGGGAATACCGATATGCAACTTGGTACCCTGCGGTTTTACATCCAGTACTTCCTCTAATGTCTCATAGGTAAATGAAGTGCTGATTGACGGTTTGGTTGCCATGATGCTTTATGCTGGGTTAAGTGATTGAATGATGGATATAAAATTAATCCATTTATGGCAGAAAGGAAGAAGTTTAGCCCACCGTGCCTGTCCACTGGTGGATATTGGAAAAATATCAGTTGTTTTCACCAGGTAAAGCACCCGTAAATAAACGCCTGGTTTCGGGGTCCAGCACTTCAATATGAATATGAAAAGTATCGTCAGGTAATAATCCGGCTGCATTTTCAGGCCATTCAACCAGGCAGAGATCCTTGCTCAGTAAACTGTCTTCCACACCTGCATTCACAGCTTCTTCTTCATTCTTCAGTCTATACCAATCCATATGATAGATGGCACCCGCTTCTTTGCTTTTATATTCATTAATAATGGCAAAAGTGGGGCTGCTGATAGCCGAAACAACGCCTAATTCCTCGCATAAAGCATGGATAAACGTGGTTTTCCCCGCTCCCATGGGTGCATGAAAAGCCCATATTTTTTTCTGCTTCCCCTCCTTCCATATGGCCCGGGCCACCTGGGGCAACTGACTAAGTGTAAAGATTGCATCCATCTGACAAAGATACAAACCTCCGCAAATCGGATACTTCGTAATTCGATAATCCGGCAACAGGGCATTAAGTACCTTTGCACTGACTATATTTTCTGAAACCGCTTTATCATTTTTCAGAATATCGACACATAGAGAATTGCTGATGGAAAAACTGAACTGGAAAATAGAAGGGATGAGTTGCACCAATTGTGCGCTTACGATAGATAAATATCTCACAGGGAAAGGTATGCAGCAGGTAAAAGTAAATTTTATTGGCGGCGACCTGAGTTTTGAATCGGATAATACGATCCCGAAAAATGAAATTGAAAAAGGAATTGAAGCCCTGGGCTATCATGTGATTACCGGAGAAAAAAATACAACCCACAAGGGCAAACGTATTTTTAAAAACCATCTCCAAAGATTTACATTCTGTATCATTTTTACTGCGCCGCTATTGGCGCATATGATACCCGGCATACATATTCATGTACTCATGAATCCTTATGTACAACTCTGTCTTACTCTGCCAGTATTTATAGTGGGTATGGATTATTTTGGAAGAAGTGCTTTGAAAAGTATTCTGAAAGGCTTGCCCAATATGAATGTATTGATTGCGATAGGCGCTACGGCAGCTTTTGGGTATAGCTTATATGGAACCCTTACTGATCAGGCAGCACAGTATATGTTTTATGAAACTACGGCCACTATTCTATCACTAGTTTTTTTGGGTAACTGGATGGAAGACAGATCTGTCCAATCCACACAGGCTGCTTTACGAAAATTAGCTGTCTCTCAAAAAACAATGGCCAATATGATCGCTTATGACGATAAACATGAGGAGCATATTTTTCAGGTAGATAGCCAGGTTTTAAAAACCGGTGATCTGTTATTGATCAAAACCGGCGAGTCGGTTCCTGCCGATTGCAAAATACTATGGGGCGATGCAGAAGTTAATGAAGCCATTTTTACTGGCGAAAGTTTACCGGTACATAAAAAGATGACCGATACACTGATTGGTGGAAGTGTGCTACAAAACGGAACCGTAAAAGCGTATGTAACCGCTGCCGGACAGAATACGGTGTTATCCCATATTCTGCAAATGGTTAAAGAAGCGCAATCACAAAAGCCTCCTATACAACAGTTGGCAGACCGCATCAGTGCCATATTTGTACCAGTAGTGGTAAGCTTATCCTTTATTACCAGTCTCATCAATTACTTTGCTGTACACGAA
>CAIWKU010000257.1 GCA_903913355.1 uncultured Bacteroidota bacterium
AGTAAATATTTTCTGGATATTGGTTTGAAAGGATTGTTCGTCGGCCTTCACATTTCCTCTTTCGTCCAGACCTACATCTAATTGAGTAAGCAAGCCTTCTCGCTGGGGATGAACAAATCCCATTGCCAGTAAAGCCAACTCGCAGGGAATTTCTCTTTCAGTGTCGGGTTTCTCTGAAAAACTGGCCTGACCGCCTACTGCTGGTGTTTTCCATTCCAGATCTACTATTTTTAATGCTTTCAAGTTGCCGTTTGAATCACTGATAAACTCCTTGGTAGCAATTGCCCAATGCCTTTGCGCTCCTTCCTCATGAGATGATGTTGTTTTCAGTACCATAGGATAGGAGGGCCAGGGCATAGAAGGAGTTCTGGTTTCCGGCGGTTTGGGCATTAGTTCAAATTGTGTAACAGAATTGGCTCCCTGCCGGTTAGAAGTTCCTACACAATCGCTTCCGGTATCGCCGCCTCCAATTACCACAACGTTTTTGCCTGTAGCCAGAATGTCTTCCCCGCTTACTGTTTTCTTGCTTACCCTTTGGTTCTGTTGTTTCAGGAATTCCATCGCAAAATATACTCCACTTACCTCTCTCCCGGGAATAGATAAATTACGTGGTATGGTAGAACCACCTGCTAAAACAATTGCATGCGACTCGCGTAGTAAATCGTTGATACTGATATTTTTACCTACTTCTGAGTTACATTTAAATTGAATCCCTTCTGACTCTAATAATGCTACCCTTCTTTCCACTACCCATTTCTCTAATTTAAAATCAGGAATACCGTATCTGAGCAGTCCACCCGGAGCATCATCTCTCTCATAAACAGTAACCGTATGTCCTGCATAATTGAGTTGGGCGGCAACGGCAAGTCCAGCCGGGCCTGACCCCACTACTGCCACTTTCTTTCCGGTTCTCAGATTGGGTTTTCGGGGTTTTACAAATCCTTTATCAAATGCAATCTCTATAATATGTTTTTCTATTTCTTCAATAGCAACCGGGGGTTGGTTAATGCCTAAAACGCAGGCACTTTCGCAGGGTGCAGGACAAATACGTCCTGTGAATTCCGGAAAATTATTGGTGGCGCTTAAAATTTCATAGGCTTCTTCCCAATTATTTCGGTAAACCGCATCATTAAATTCGGGGATGATATTCCCCAGCGGGCAGCCACTATGACAAAAAGGAACCCCGCAATTCATGCATCGCGCTGATTGCTGGTTAAGTTTTTGCTGTGGAAATCGGTCAACAAATTCCTTATAATCATTCACTCTCTCGCCTGGTGCTCGTTTGGAGGGAAGTTCTCTTGTAAATTCTATAAAACCGGTCGGTTTTCCCATACGATATTCTTTATGGTTCTAATTGGGTTGTTATTTGGATGAATTTGCGATAGATTTTTCGGCTTTTTCGAGTAGCACCTTTTTATAATCTTTAGGGAATACCTTCACAAAGTTCTTGAGCTGATTATCAAAATCGTCCAGAATAAATTTCGCTACACTACTTCCTGTATAGGCATAATGTCGGGTAATCATATCCTGTAAAAGTCTGGCATCAGATGAATCTGGTATATCCAGGTCAACCATTTCTGTATTACAAAGTCCGGTGAATTCACTGTTAACATCATATACATAAGCAATACCGCCACTCATACCAGCCGCAAAATTTCTTCCCGTGGCACCTAAAATAACAGCATATCCACCAGTCATATATTCACAGCCATGATCACCCACCCCTTCTACCACTACTGTGGCACCGGAATTTCTTACAGCAAACCTTTCTCCTGCTTTCCCCCTGATATATGCTTCACCGGAAGTTGCACCATAAAAGGCCACATTGCCGATTATGATATTTTCCTCTGGAACAAAAGATGCCTGTTTTGAAGGATAAACGATCAGTTTAGCACCACTTAAACCCTTACCGAAATAATCATTTGCATCCCCTTCAAGTTCCATGGTAAGTCCCTTGGCATTGAACGCTCCAAAACTTTGTCCGGCAGTACCCGTAAAATTAAAATGAATGGTATCATCAGGCAATCCTTCTGCCTGGTACTTTTTACTTATTTCATTAGATACAATGGTTCCGGCTGTTCTATCGGTATTTTTGATAGGGAATGAGGCTGCAATTCTTTCTTTTTTAAGGATAGCTGGTTGGGCTGCTTCCAGTAATTGCCAATCCAATACATCACTCAGACCATGATCCTGTTCTTCCTGTTTGTACAAGCCAGTGCCCTCAGAAGGTTCTTTGTAAAGCACTGCAGAGAGGTCAAGTTTGTGATATTTCCAATGCGTTATATCTTCACGCATTTCCAAGGAATCCGCCTGGCCAATCATTTCGTTAATCGTCTTGAAACCCAATTCTGCCATGATTTCTCTTAACTCCTCCGTGATAAAACGGAAGAAATTAACCACATGATCCGGGTTGCCTGAGAATCGTTTACGTAGTTCCGGGTCCTGGGTGGCAACACCAACCGGGCAGGTATTCAAATGACATTTACGCATCATAATACAACCCTCCACAATCAGTGCGGCTGTAGCAACGCCCCATTCTTCTGCACCCAGTAAAGCGGCAATAGCAATATCACGTCCTGTTTTCATTTGACCATCGGCCTGAACTACCACACGGCTGCGTAATTTGTTTTTTACCAGGGTTTGATGGGCTTCTGCTAATCCCAATTCCCAAGGTAATCCTGCATGTTTGATCGAACTGATAGGAGAAGCGCCGGTACCACCGTCATGACCAGAGATCAAGACCACATCTGCTTTTGCTTTAGCTACTCCTGCTGCAATGGTACCCACGCCAGCTTTGGATACGAGTTTTACATTAATTCTTGCGGCTCGGTTGGCATTTTTCAAATCAAAGATCAGTTGGGCAAGATCTTCAATGGAATAAATATCATGATGGGGTGGTGGGGAGATCAAACCTACTCCCGGTGTAGCATGTCTGGTTTTTCCAATCCATTCATCCACTTTATATCCGGGTAATTGGCCTCCTTCACCAGGTTTTGCACCTTGTGCCATTTTGATTTGAAGCTCATCTGCCTGGGTCAGGTAATAGCTGGTTACTCCAAAACGAGCGGAAGCTACCTGTTTAATAGCAGATCGCATAGAATCTCCATTGGCAAGTGGCTGGTAACGTATCTCATCTTCTCCTCCTTCTCCTGTATTACTCTTTCCGCCTAAACGGTTCATCGCGATGGCCAGCGTGGTATGTGCTTCCCATGAAATAGAGCCAAACGACATAGCGCCAGTAGCAAACCGCTTGTAAATATTTTCAGCAGGCTCTACTTCATCAATAGAGATAGATGGCCGCGTTCTGGCAAACTGAAACTGGCTTCTCAGCGTACAGGCTTTTTCACTCTGGTCATTTACCAGCTTGGAATATTTCTTGAAAGCCGTATAATCATTGGTTTGGGTAGCGTGTTGTAAAAGATGAATGGTTTGGGGATTGAATAAATGAAATTCTCCTTTCCGTTTCCACTGATAAATACCACCTACCGGCAGTCTGTCAACTGGAATATCTTTTTTGCTGAATGCAAAAAAATGTTTGGCTAATGTTTCCCTGGCAATTTCATCAAGCCCCATTCCCTGAATTCTTGAAGTAGCCCCTGTAAAGTATTGATCTACAACAGATTTATTAAGTCCGATGATTTCAAATATTTGCGCGCCCTGATAAGATTGTAAGGTAGAAATTCCCATTTTGGAGAACACTTTCAGCAGTCCTTCGTTCACTGCTTTTACATAATTCTTTTTCAACTGATCTGCATCTAACTCCGTTTGCAGTCCATTGGTGAGTTTCATATCACGAATCGAAGAAAGCGCTAAATAAGGATTGATGGCGGTGGCACCAAAGCCCAGCAAGCAGGCAAAATGATGAACTTCCCACACATCTCCTGCTTCCACAATAATCCCTACCTGGCCACGATAACCCTTTCTAATGAGGTGATGATGTACTGCTGCCGTTGCAATCAGGGATGGGATAGGTGCATGATCGGAATCAATGGCCCTGTCCGTTAGGATAATTACTTCAAATCCATCTTCAACAGAGTCTACCGCATAACGGCATAAACGGTCCAACCCGGCTTTTAAGGAACCTGGTTTTCCATCAGCCCTGAAATACGTCTGCAAAGTCTTAGCCTGAAAAATACCGGTATCTATACTTCGGATCTTCTCCAGTTCGTGGTTGTTAAGTACAGGGTGTTTAAGGGCAACACTATGACAGGCGAGTGGGTCCTCCACCAACAGATTCCCGTTACTGCCTGCGAAAGTGGCAAGCGACATGACCATTCTTTCCCTTATCGGGTCGATGGGTGGGTTGGTTACCTGTGCAAATAATTGTTTGAAATAGCTGCTTAGATGTTGGGGTTGTTCGCTGAGTACTGCCAAAGGCACATCTGTGCCCATAGATCCAATGGGTTCTTTGCCATCAATGGCCATGGGTGCGATGATGGTATTCAGGTCTTCGGTTGAATACCCAAAAGCTTTTTGGTATTTAAAAACCTGGTCATGTTCGAGATGGGTGAACATGACACGCGGTTCAGGCAATTCTTCGAGTCGAATTTTATATTTATTGAGCCATTCAGCATATGGTTTTTGAGAGCAGATGGATTGTTTGAGTTCTTCATCACTGATAATCCTGCCCTGTTCCATGTCTACAATGAACATTTTACCTGGCTGTAATCTTCCTTTTTCTTTGATCATGGAAGGATCAATGGGTAATACACCTGTTTCGGAAGCCATGATTACACGTTCATCATGTGTTACAGCATATCTAGAGGGTCTTAACCCATTCCTGTCAAGCGTAGCACCAATAATTTTTCCATCAGTAAATGAAATAGACGCAGGCCCATCCCAGGGCTCCATCATGCAGGCATGAAATTCATAAAAAGCTTTCTTTACAGGGTCCATTTGGTCATTGCCATCCCATGCTTCCGGAATCAGCATCATCATAACCTGGGGAAGTGATCTGCCCGTTAGGGTAAGCAGTTCGATCATATTATCTAGACAGGCAGAATCAGATTGTCCTTCCGTTACAATTGGTAATAACATCTCCATTTCTTCTTTTGTAAAATAGGGAGAGGTAAATCCCTTTTCACTCGTGCGAAGCCAGTTCAGGTTACCCTGGAGGGTGTTGATTTCACCGTTATGCGCAATATACCTGAAAGGTTGTGCCAGTTTCCAGGAAGGGAAAGTGTTGGTAGCAAAGCGTGAGTGAACCAGACCAAATGCTGAAACCACCCTTTTATCACTTAGATCTGGGAAATAGCCCCTTAGTTGCAGACTGGTAAGCTGTCCTTTGTAAACAATCGTTTTATAGGATAGTGAAGCAATATAAAAACCGACTTCATCTTTCTTAACAGAATTTTCTATTGTATGGCTGGCATGATTACGAAGGATGAATAGTTTTCTTTCAAAATCATCCGGGTTGGTGATTTGATCCGGGCAGGCAATAAATACCTGTTCCATACAGGGAACAACGGAAAGGGCAGTAGGTCCAATGCCATCTTTATTTACCGGAACTTTGCGGTATGTTAAGATATTTAAACCTAGTTTTTCCGCAGAACGGTTAAAGATATCCCTGCATTCTTCCCTTAGCCTGATTTCCTTAGGGAAAAAAATAAATCCGACTCCATATTTACCATAGGCAGGTAAATGGGTATCCAGTTTCAGACATTCATCAAAAAAAAACTCATGGGGTATTTGTAACATAATACCAGCACCATCTCCGGTATTTACTTCACAACCACAGGCACCGCGATGCTCCATATTTTCCAATACGGTTAAGGCATCCGAAATATGTTGATGTGATTTATGTCCTTTAATATTTGCTACAAAGCCAATGCCACAGGCATCGTGCTCATAGGAAGAGTCGTAAAGACCTTCGCTGTTTCTTGAAACAAGCATGCACAATCGAATTAATGTTCAGGAAATATATGGTGGGCAACCGTTGCGGAAAATTACGAAAAAATAGGCAAAGAGTAAAGGATAAATTTCAATTGTTTTGATATTTATTTGAATATTATCTAAATAATCGTCAATTAATTAAATAATGTTCAAATAATAACCGATGATAGTTTATCAAATTTCATACACCCGGTATTTGTTCTGAAATGAAAGAGAAACAGAACAATCCTTTTGAAACAATCCATAAACAGCACTGCCACTGCCACTTAACGAGGCATAGAGTGCACCTTGTTGATATAATTCGGTTTTGATTTCACCTATTTCAGGATAGTTTTCAATAATGGCGGGTTCAAAATCATTTTGCAGATTACTCTTCCAGTCAGTAATAGGTGTCTGTATAATATCAAGTATCGAAACTGTAGGCTTTTTGGGAGAAATGTTTGCAAATGCCCATGCCGTAGAAATATGGATAGCAGGATAAACGATTAGCCATTTATAACACGACAGGTCTAGAAATATTTCTTCTATTTTTTCACCCCTGCTACTTGCAAATGCAGGTTTGTTATAAATAAAGAACGGACAATCACTACCCAATTCCAAGGCATAAGATGCTAACTTTTCTTTTGTTAGGGAAAGTTGAAAATACTGATTCAGTAATTGCAAGGTGAAAGCACCATCCGCACTTCCACCACCCAGCCCGGCACCCATTGGAATTACTTTATGTAGATGCATTTGTACAGAGGGTAATTCAGGAAAATCTTTTTGTAATCGTTTATACGCTTTGATACATAGATTGTCATCTGGATCTCCTTTAATAACCAATCCGCTTGATTGAAATTGAATCTCTCCCCGAGAAACCGTATCGATGGGTTCTTTTTGTATGATTTCTAAAGCATCTTTAATACCAATTGGATAAAAGACAGTTTCTAACTCATGATAGCCATCTACCCGTTTAGAAATGATATTCAGACCCAGGTTAATTTTGCAGTTTGGAAAAAAGACCATTTGGGGCTATTGATAATTAACAATTAACAATGAAATTGGTAAGCATTAATTGAAGAGGGTGCATTATTTTCTTTTATTAATCTCATCGCGGATGGAAATGGCGCGGATATAGTCTTCTTGTTCGAGTACCTCATTAAGGAGCGTTTGTAGTTCTTCAAGATTCAAAGCGCTGAGATCATCTCTGTTACCGCCCCGTTCTTCAATGCCAACGGATTCTCCCTTATTTTTTTTAGGAGCTCCATCTTCCATTAAGATGCCGGCATTCTCCAATATATGTTCGTAAGTATAAATGGGGCAGCCAAAGCGAACAGCTAATGCAAGGGCATCGCTGGTACGACTGTCAATTTCAACCGTATCATTTTCTGTAAAACAAACCAGTTTTGAATAGAAAATGCCTTCCTGAAGATCACTTATAATAATTTCCTGAAGATCCACATTGAATGCATTCATGAAATTCTTCATCAGGTCGTGGGTTAGCGGCCGGCTTGGTTGCATATTCTCCAAAGCTACTGCAATGGCCTGTGCTTCAAAACCACCGATAACGATAGGTAAACGGCGTAAACCGTTTATTTCGCCCAATACCACTGCATAAGAATGCGTTTGGGTAATGCTGTGAGAAAGGGCTACTATTTCCAGTTCTATCTTCTTCATAAATTAGGTACGAAAGTAATTCAAATTAAAACACGAAAAGCAGGTGAAACAAGCAAAATTGGGAAGAAGAATGATTTTTTGTCAAACTAATCCGGCAAAAAACTAGATCGGGCTGAACCCTTTTCACCTTTTCTTATGCTGCTCTGTTCAGTTTTTCCACTTAGTTTTGCTTCATGCATTATGTTTCTGCCGAAGGGTTGACCAAAAGTTATGGGATCAATCCATTATTTAAGAATATTTCATTTCATATTAACGAGGGTGATAAAATCGCATTGATAGCTCGGAACGGAGTAGGTAAATCAACTCTGTTACGGATACTCAGTGGAACAGAAAAACCGGACCAGGGTAAATTGTTTATCCATAAGGATGTAACAGTTGCTTTATTTGAGCAGGATCCAAGGTTTGATGAAACTAAAACAGTACTGGAGAATATCTTTCATTCCAATCATCCAGTAATGAATGTGATCAGCGAATATGAAAAAGCAAGTGAGTCCGAAGATGGAGAGGCTTTGGTTGAGTTATTTGGCAAAATGGATGACCTGAACGCCTGGGACTTTGAAGTGAAAGTTAAGCAGATACTCACCAGATTGAATATTCATCACCTGGAGCAGCCGGTGAGTGATTTGAGCGGGGGACAAAGAAAAAGGGTTGCACTTGCCAAAACGCTAATTGATATTGGGTTTGATCATAAACATACTTTGCTGATGATGGATGAACCCACCAATCATCTGGATGTGGAAATGATTGAATGGCTGGAAAATTATCTGAATCAGGAAAATGTTACCCTGTTGTTAGTAACGCATGACCGTTATTTTCTGGATGCCGTGAGTGAAGAAATATGGGAACTGGAAAGAGAGAATATGTATGTATACAGGGGCGATTATGAAAATTATGTAGAAAAGAAAGCGGCACGTATTGAGAGTGAACTGGCCAGTATTGATAAAGCTAAGAACGAGTATAGAAAAGAACTGGAGTGGATGCGCAAACAACCGAAAGCCAGAACCACCAAAAGCAAAAGCAGGCAGGATAATTTTTATGAAGTCGAATCCAGGGCCAAACAAAAAATTGAGGATGTACAGGTTCAGTTGCAGATAAAAATGAGCCGTTTGGGTGGAAAGATTGTGGAGATGAAGAAAGTCTATAAAAGCTATGGTGAGTTGCCGATTTTAAAAGGTTTCGATTATAATTTTAGTAAAGGAGAAAGGATTGGTATCATTGGTAAAAATGGAGTCGGGAAATCTACTTTTCTAAATATGCTCCAAAGAATTGAAGCCGCTGATAGCGGCAAGATCAATATTGGAGATACCGTTGTATTCGGCAACTTTTCTCAGCAGGGCCTGGTAATCAAAGAAAATATACGGGTAATTGAATATGTAAAAAACATAGCCGAAAATTTCCCGCTGGCAAACGGAGGTAGTTTAAGCGCAGCGCAATTCCTGGAATTATTTCTTTTCACCCCGGATAAACAATATACTTATTTACTGTCGCTCAGCGGGGGAGAAAAAAAGAGATTACAACTCTTAAGTGTTCTTTTTGCGAACCCCAATTTTTTAATATTGGATGAGCCTACCAATGATCTGGATCTTCCAACACTTGCGGTACTCGAAAATTTTCTTAGCGACTATCAGGGTTGTGTATTGATCGTGAGTCACGACCGATATTTTATGGATAGACTGGTTGACCATTTATTTGTATTTGAAGGAGAGGGAGAAGTGAGGGATTTTCCGGGTAACTATACCCAGTACCGAATATGGCTAAAGGAAAATGAAAAGAAGGAAAATAAATGGGATGTGCTGGAAGACAGAAAAAGTAAAGGAGAAAGTACAGAAGCCGCAGTTGTGAATCGAGAAACGAGCATTTCAGTTCCTAAAAAGAAAATGAGTTTTAAAGAGAAAAGAGAATTTGAAATATTGGAAAAAGAATTACCGATTTTGGAAGAGGAGAAAAAGAAAATTGCAGAATTGATGAGTTCAGGGAACCTGGGATTTGAGGAATTACAGAAGTTAAGTGATCGCATGATAGCGATTACAGAAGAATCGGGAGAAAAAGAATTGAGATGGCTTGAATTGAGTGAGATGGTTGGATAAGGGTTCTGTAATATTGATATAAACAATGTTTATCTTTATAAAAATAATAGAGTATGGGAGTAGCAGATCAATTGGCACAACGCCACGCAGAAAAAGCAGCTGCAAATTTACAGGCCGGCAAAGCATTTTTAGACAAGAACAAAGAAAGGCCTGAAGTAACCAGTTTGCCTAGCGGTTTGCAATATGAGGTATTGGTTTCAGGAGCAGGAGAAAAACCCAAAGCACATAATGAAGTTACCTGTCACTATCATGGAACACTGATTGATGGAACTATTTTCGATAGTTCTGTTCAACGGGGCAGACCTGCTTCTTTTCCATTAAATCGTGTGATTAAAGGTTGGACAGAAGGACTGCAGTTAATGCCTACCGGAAGTAAATGGCGATTCTTTATACCCGCAGATCTGGGATATGGTGAGCGGCAGGTGAGTGCTGAGATTGGTCCTAACAGCACACTAATTTTTGATGTAGAGTTGATCAGTTTTATCTAGAATAGAAATTGAACTAATGCATAAGATTTAATCCTGAGTAATAAACTCCAGGAATGAATCTTTTGTCCAGTTGTCTTTCTCTTCTATCCAGATACAAACATGGTCCTTCATGCCGGAAAGAATCTGCCAGGCCTGGTTATGAATGTCTGGTTCATTTTTGGGCTTCTTGGAAGAAGTATCTTTCCCGAGTTTGGCTATGATTTTTCCATTTTTTTTCCGGAATGTATCATTAAAATATTTTCCGATTGGGGCATTCTTTTTTCCGAATAAACAGTTGCCCAATACAAGGCCAATTACTTTTTCCTGACGGGTGTCAAGAATGATATTCTGGTATAAATAAGCTATCGTTTCTCCTGCCTTATCAACTATCGAAGTCATATTAGTATTTGGACTCGAAAGATATGGTAAGCTTTCAACGGAAGTTCAGGTATGAGATAAGATAATAATTAATTAATATGCTATTCATGTAAATAGACATAAATTATCAAGGAAGATGAAAGGATATTAAAGGAACCAGGTATTTGTAATATTTTGTGAGTAATCAGGAATAAATAGAAAGCCACAGTCTGTTAACAGAACTGTGGCTTTCTATTTATTATCTAAGTGATGCAATGTCAATTACAAATCGGTACCTCACATCTCCTTTGATCATTCTTTCATATGCTTCATTAATATCTTGGATTTTGATTACTTCCACATCAGAAACGATAGAATGTTCTGCGCAATAATCCAGCATTTCCTGGGTTTCTTTTATGCCACCTATTAATGATCCAATAATGCTTCTTCTTTTTGCAATCAGGTTAAATGCGGGTACCTGGGATGGGGTAGGCGGAACTCCTACCACAATCATGGTTCCATTGGTACGTAATAGATTCAGGTAAGTGCTATAATCATGTTGTGCAGAAACTGTATTGAGAATAAAGTCAAAATGATTTTGCAGATTCTTCATAGTAGTCGGATCAGAGGTAAGGGCAAAATGGTGTGCCCCCAATTTCTTCGCATCTGCTTCTTTTGAAGGAGAGGAACTCAGCATGGTTACTTCGGCACCAAATGATGCAGCAAACTTAACCGCCATATGCCCTAGACCGCCTAAACCCAAAACGCCCACACGATGGCCTTTGCCTACACCAACATGTCGTAACGGAGAATAAGTAGTAATACCCGCGCAAAGCAAGGGTGCCACGCCTTCGAGTGGCAGTTTATCGGATACTTTCAGTGTATATTGTTCATCAACAACAATATGGTTGGAATAACCTCCATACGTAGGCAGGTTGGTTATTTTTTCACGACCATTATACGTGCCTACCATGCCGTTATCACAATACTGTTCTAATCCGGCCTGACAATTGGGACAGGTTCGGCAGGAATCTACAAAACAACCCACGCCGGCAAGATCACCTGCTTTGAATTTGGTAACATGGGCGCCGGTTTTGGTAACACGTCCAACTATTTCATGTCCTGGAACCATAGGATATATCGATCCACCCCATTCATTACGAACCTGGTGAATATCAGAATGACATACACCACAGTAAAGAATTTCTATCTGTACATCATGCGGTCCGGGATCCCTTCTTTCAAATCGGAATGGCCCGAGTGGGGAAGTAGCTGCTTCGGCAGCATATGCTTTTGTTTCTATCATAATAAATTGTTTTTAATGGTAACAATTACCCTTTTATTTTGTTTGAAGCTACGATAAAAAAAGAGTAGAAAAATAAACTCATTTTCTATTGTATTTGCTGAACTTTACACAAATAAACTTTATGAAGAAAATTGCTTTGGGTTCAGAAGGAATTATGGCATCGCAATTGGGATTAGGTTGCATGGGAATGAGTGAATTTTATGGTGCAACAAATGATGCAGAAAGTATAGAGGTTTTACACAGAGCCATAGAATTAGGGATTTCCTTTTGGGATACCGCTGATATATATGGGCCATTCAAAAATGAAGAACTTTTGCATAAAGCTTTGGTGGGTAAAAGAGACCTGGTTACATTAGCCACAAAATTCGGAATTCTTCGCGATCCAAAAGACCCATCTGTTCGCGGATTCAGCGGTAAACCAGCTTATGTGCAGTCAGCTTGTGAAGCAAGCCTGAAAAGGCTGGGGGTAGAGGTGATTGACCTATACTATCTGCACAGAGTAGATCCGGATACACCCATTGAAGAAACGGTTGGCGCAATGGGGGAACTAGTAAAACAGGGGAAAGTTCGGGGAATAGGCTTGAGTGAGGTATCTGCTGAAACGTTGAAAAAAGCGCATGCTATTTTCCCGATTTCTGCTGTACAAAGCGAGTATTCATTATGGACAAGAGATCCTGAAGATGCCGTTTTGGAAACATGTAAATCGCTGGGAATTGGGTTTGTTGCATACAGTCCTTTGGGACGTGGTTTCTTAACAGGGCAGCTCAAAAAATTTGATGATTTTGCCCCAGATGATTTTCGAAGATTTAATCCAAGATTTCAGGGAGAAAATTTTGCAAAAAATCTGGAACTGGTTGTTAAAATAGAAGAGATGGCTGCAAATAAAAACTGCACGGCTTCTCAATTGGCATTGGCATGGGTAATGGCGCAAGGAGATAATATTTTCCCGATACCAGGCACCAAAAGGATTCAGTATCTGGAAGAAAATTTCGGGGCATTGCGTGTATCACTTTCTACGGAAGAACTCAAAAAAATTGACGAAATATTTCCTAAAAATGCAGCATCTGGAACAAGGTATGCTTCTAATATGATGGGAAGGTTAAATGCATAGCGTAAATAGGGATTAGCTATTTCACTTGGTTATTGATAGTTGAACTTGAAACGATCAAGGTTCGGAAAATACTTACGTTTTCTGTTTTTATCATACTGATAAATGATTTCACCGATCTCTTTAAAAAACGGGTAGCCTATTTCGGTATACTCATACTTGTCATCATTCAATATACCATCCCGGTTTACATAGATCACCGCACTGATCATGAACTCTGTTTTGCTGTTGAAATCAACAATGTATGCTGCATCTGTGAGGTAGCCATATGACCATCCCGGTTTATTAAATATGCGGATATGGGAAGGGATTTTTTGCTTCCCCGATTTGAACAAAAAGAATTTGGTATAACTGTCAAAATATTCAGTGGTATCATACTTCGGGTAATGGCTTTCTGAAGGATACTCAGAAAGATATTGAAGTAAAAACTGTTCATCCTCATTGCTGATATGGAAGCACTCAGTTAGTTTTACAGATGCTGGAAACAAAACCGTTTGCAGCATTTTTTGTAAGCTTTCAAGCGGTAAATTATTGTGTCGCGTAAAATCCATGGGAGCTTTGATCAGTGAATCATACCGATTGTAATAGCCATCACCAACCAATATTTGTTTAGAATAATCAAAAGGGATGCTGCAATATGCAGGCGGCTGTTGATAAACCAGCGAATCGTTTCTAATAAACCTGATCGAATTGGTATGCCGGTTTTCCTCTTCAGTCATAGGCACAAACCGTCTTACAATTCGGGTATTTGTGTACCCTTTTTCCCAAATTCGTTTATTTAGTAATTCCTGTCCGTCGAATTCATATAACCTGTTATAAGCATCGTTATCACTTACCAAAAATATTTTTTTAATGTATTGTGCAATTGAGGGTAGACGATTCGAAGCGCTACTGTCTATGCTAACAACGGACTGCCCACTAAAGCTGCTGTCAGTAAGCATAGTAGTATACTTATTAACTCCCTTTGAAGCCAGTTCGTTTATTTTTTCAAGAGCAACCAGGGCAGTAGGTAGTTTAACCGTTGATGCTGGATTGAAATATCGGTTGGCATCAACATGAAAGTAATGTTGAGTGAAATGAGGTTGATTATTGCGATCACGATTGATTTCTGTATAAATTATCTGGTATTGAAAGCTATCCGGGTGGTTTAATATATTTAAAAGAAGGGGAGACGCTTTGGATCGAAGTAATGATTCCAGCCAGAGATCATTTTTTTCTTGGGAATAGGATATCGTATAAAAGCAAAAAGCATAGATAAAGTAACAAAGCCTAAGATATCGATTTTTAGCATTGTGCATACAAAATAGTTATCAGTTACAATTTACATTCAAGAGTCAAACCGTTGTTCTTTACAGTTGATTTAGAAATTTTCAAAAAGTTAAGTTAGTTTCTTTTCACTGTTTTTTATTCTTTTCTGATTTTTTGACTGATTCAATATTGCTGCCGCTTCAATCAGTTTTACAAATTTTTCATACAGAAGCAGAATTGCTGTTTTCTCCTCAGTGCTGAGTTCTTCAGAAAAATTGCTGGTTACGGTTGATTTTAGCCAGTTCCAGAGTATCTCTTTTACTTGTTCGGGTTTTGCAAAATCAAATAGTTCATAAATCACCAGCATCGGATCAATTGTTTGTTCATTTCGGAGTTTGTTAGAAATTGGTAACGGTCTCGTCTTCTTTCGTAAAGCCATTTTCTTTTTTTTATAGGGAGCCGGTCTTTTACGAAGAAAGTGTATATAGGGAAATTTGCCGATAATCTATAGGATGCTCCTGTTAAAAAATGAAGGCAAATTCAGGTATAAACCGCAATAAACGGTTCATGGGAATTTTGTTATTTCGTAAAAATGTATTTGAATACAATACTAAACATTACTGAAATATTTTCTAAATAATTCATCAACTATTTTCTAAAGTATTTATACCTAATGCGACTAATCGAAAGACTACAGCAATACCTGGAATACAGCAAAATAAGCGCGTATGCTTTTGAGCGGACTTGTGATGTCTCTAATGGATACCTGGGTAAACAATTAAAAGGGAAGGGGGCAGTAGGGTCTGATATATTGGAAAGGATAAAATCTAATTATACTGATCTGAGTCTAATATGGTTGGTGACAGGCAGAGGAAGCATGATTCTTTCTCCAGCAGAAAATAGTAACCAGCAGAAAATATCAGAGCTAAACGAAGAACAGCATATCTATTTTACTTCTAAAGACGAAGTCATTCATTTGTTAAATAAACAGGTAGCCAGGTTAGAGTCGTCCATAAAGGACAAAGATAAAATCATTGCCTTGCTGGAAATTGAGCTTCGGCAGTTGTCTTTATATAAAAAAATCCGCTGAGGAACAGCGGATTTTTTTATATAAAACTGGATAAATTATTCTGTTTCCATATAAGCAGAAACAGGTTCACATGTACAAATCAGGTTCCTGTCTCCATGTGTGTTATTTACCCTGGCTACGCTTGGCCAAAATTTATTCAGTGTTACATAAAACAAAGGAAAGGCAGCTTCTTTTCTTGAGTAAGCATGGGCCCATTCATTACCACAGATAACAGCCTGGGTATGAGGTGCATTTTTTAGCGGGTTATCTGTTTTATCAGACCTGCCTTCTTCCACAGATTTTATTTCCTCGAAAATTGAAATCAGTGCATCACAAAACCTATCCAGTTCGGCCTTGTCTTCACTTTCGGTTGGCTCAATCATTATAGTTCCGGCAACAGGAAAACTCATAGTAGGTGCATGGAATCCATAATCAATTAATCTTTTTGCAACATCTTCCGCTTCTATACCTGCTGATTGTTTGAATGGTCGCAGGTCTACAATAAACTCATGTGCACAGGTTCCATTATTGCCTGTATACAGGATTTTATAGTATTTATCCAGCCTTGCTTTCATATAGTTGGCGTTGAGTATCGCATATTCAGTAGACATTCTGATTCCATCTGCCCCAAGCATTTTAATATACGCATAGCTTATCAGTAATATACTGGCTGATCCATACTGAGCAGCACTAACTGCATGTTTGGATTTTCCTGATACGGTATGTCCTGGCAAATAAGGGGCTAATTTATCATTTACACAGATTGGTCCCATTCCCGGCCCACCACCACCATGGGGTATGGCAAATGTTTTGTGCAGGTTCAGGTGACAAACATCGGCACCAATCATACCGGGACTGGTTAACCCTACCTGTGCATTCATATTCGCCCCATCCATATACACCAGCCCGCCATTATCATGAATAATCTGACAGATATCCTTAATGGTTCCTTCAAACACCCCATGTGTTGAGGGGTAAGTTACCATCAAAGCACCTAGTGTATCTTTATATTGTTCGGCTTTTGCCTGGAGATCAGTTACATCAATATTTCCGGCATCATCGCATTTTACTACTACCACTTTAAAACCGGCCATTACAGCACTCGCCGGATTGGTTCCATGTGCGCTGATGGGGATTAAAACCACATTTCTAAAAGTTTCCTTTCTGTCTGCATGATAGGCCCGGATTGTAAGTAACCCGGCATATTCACCCTGCGCCCCGCTATTGGGTTGCAGGCTGCAAGCCGTAAAGCCGGTTATTTCACATAGAAACTGATTTAACTCATCAATGATCATTCGATATCCTTCAGTTTGGGTATTGGGGGCAAAAGGATGCAGTCCGCCAAATTCAGGCCAGCTAACCGGAATCATTTCTGTAGCGGCATTTAATTTCATCGTACAGCTTCCGAGGCTGATCATGCTTGTATTTAAAGACAGATCCTTATTTTCCAATTGTTTGATGTAACGCATCATCTGGCTTTCGCTATGATGCGTGTTAAAAACCGGGTGTTGTAAAAAAGAGGAATTTCGTTGTAAGGAAGCTGGTATCAAGAGAGATAGCTGACTAACATTTTCTTTAGTCAGCTGATGCCCTGTACTTTTTTCTGTTACAGATTCAAAAATCTTAATCAATACATTGCAATCTTCCAAAGAACTGGTTTCATCAATCGTAATTCCTATAGTTCCATCTTCAAAGAATCTAAAATTGGAATGATATTTTTCCGCATTTGTTTTTACAGCAATGGGATCAATACCTGATATTTTTAATGTATCAAAATAGGCAGTATTGGTTTGTGTAATTCCTAAATTTTTCAATCCTTTTGCTACTGCTTGTGCCAAAATATGTATGCGGGTGGCAATATCAGTTAACCCTTTTGGTCCATGATAAACTGCATACATAGCGGCCATATTGGCAAGTAAAGCCTGGGCTGTACAAATGTTAGAAGTGGCTTTTTCTCTTTTAATATGCTGTTCCCTTGTTTGTAAAGCCATCCGCAATGCTCGGTTTCCCTGGGCATCTATGCTAACCCCAATCAGTCTGCCGGGCATACCTCGTTTAAAATCATCCCGGGTTGCAAAAAATGCAGCATGAGGGCCGCCAAATCCCATCGGCACCCCAAAACGTTGTGCTGAACCAACAGCTATATCCGCACCCAATTCACCGGGCGGGGTTAGCAGGGTAAGTGCCAGTAAATCTGTAGCCATAATAACAAGTCCTTCCGAAGCATGAATCTTATCTATAAAAGCTCTGTAATCTTCTACTGAACCATTGTTATTCGGATATTGTACGATTGCTCCAAAATAAGTATGGTCAATAGGGGTAGATTTATAATCTCCATATACCAATTCAATACCGATAGGTTCTGCCCGGGTAATCAGTACATCAATGGTTTGCGGAAAAATATTTCTATCAACAAACAATTTTGGTTTACTGATGATATCCGTTTTATTCACATGATGAAATACCATGGCCATTGCCTCGGCTGCGGCAGTGGCTTCATCTAATAAAGAAGCATTGGCAATAGGTAAACCGGTCAGGTCGGTAACCATGGTTTGAAAATTCAAGAGGCTCTCCAGTCGACCCTGAGAAATTTCTGCCTGATAGGGGGTATACTGCGTATACCATCCTGGGTTTTCGAAGATATTTCGTAGAATCACATTTGGCGTAATGGTACCGTAATACCCCTGGCCGATATAATTTTTATATACTTTATTTTTTAATGCGACTGTCTTTAATTCAGTCAGGTACTCAAATTCGCTGATGGCCGCAGGAATCGCGAGATCCTTTTTAATACGGATCGAGTCCGGTATGGTTTTATCAATCAATTCTTCCAGTGATGCCACACCAATCGTAGTTAACATCTTTTTTGTATCCTGTTCGTTTACCCCGATGTGTCTGCGCTGAAATTCAGTGGATTGCTCTTCAAATAAGTTCATATGCTGGTACTGAGTTTGAGGTTAATTGCCGGTCTAAAGAGTTGGCTTAAAGCAGCAAAACTAAATCGGCGCAAAGGTAAGAGGATAGAACAGGATAATAAAGGGTTTGTTCTGTTTGGGGAAAGCATGTGAAATCAGCTTCTATGGTTTTCCGGGGTTAAGGGTGACCATTTTCTTGCTCCAGCAGTTGTTTACTGGTTTGTCTGCTGCCATCATGGCTATAGCCAGGGGGACCGAAAACATAGCGTAAGCGGCATTTCATGGGGATATCTTTTTGGGTAGCATCTTTCCATAATTGTTGCCATTCATGAAAAACTACTGAAATCGCATTGGGGTGGAGGATATTCTTGGTTAATCCATATTTAATGGGCTGGTAGTCTTCAGCAGGAAGTTCGGGCTGAAATGTACCAAAAAGCTTATCCCAGATGATCAGCAGCATCCCCATATTTTTATCAAGATATCTGGGATTTGCGCCATGATGCACCCGATGATGGGATGGGGTCACCATCAGGTATTCCAGCCAGCCCATTTTCCGGATAAATTGGGTATGCACCAGAATTCCCCAAATTTGGGTAGCTGCATAAATAAACAAAATATCAATGGGCGCAAATCCTAGCCAGGCAAGGGGGATGAAATAAATAAAACGATACAGAGGCTGAAAAACCGAAGATCGAAAACCTACCGTAAAATTCATGGTTTCACTACTATGATGGGTAACATGCACAGCCCAGAATAGCCTGATCTCATGATCGAAACGGTGGAGCCAGTAATACAGGAAGTCCTCCATCAGTAACAAGGCCAGCCAGTAAACAAAACCCTGCAATGGCGTTATCAGTGAATGTTGGTAGAAATAATTTAATACAGCCAAATAAACCACCCTGAATAGCAGGTCGATTCCTGCATTAAGCAACATTAGATAAACATTTGTAACTGTATCTGCTACTTTGTATACTTTCAGGTGCCTGATATTGGATAACACCAGTTCTAATCCAATAATGATCAGATAAATGGGTGTAGAAATCAATATCAGCCATTGCTCTCTTAGTGCATGCATAGTATAGGGGATAAGGGATAATCCGGATTTTGTGGAAATACCATAAAATCCAGTTAATCTTGTATTGCAAAGTAAAGAGAACCCTGCTAAATCTAAACGAAAAGATTGTTAACTATTATGAGTGAAGTAAAATTGGATAACTGGGAGAAAAGAAGTGCTGAACACGAGAAACAGTATAAACAATTATTGCAGCGGGTAGATAAGAATAAGGTATTAAAAATACTACCCGACCTACATGATGAAGCGTTTAGTAAGGTCGATTGTTTGCAATGTGCGAATTGCTGTAAAAATTATTCGCCACGTTTTAAAGGACCTGATATTAAGCGAATCAGTAAATACCTCAGGATGAAAGAAGGGGAATTTATTGATACGTACTTATCCCAAGATACAGATGGCGATTATGTAGTAAAATCAACTCCCTGCCCTTTTCTGGGCTCAGATAATTTCTGTTCCATTTATGAACATAGGCCATCCGATTGTCAGAGATTTCCATATACGGATGAAGATGTTTTCTTTAAAAGACCACTGATTACTTTAAAAAACGCTAGTTTTTGTCCGGCTGTATATTATGTTTTAGAAAAGCTAAAACCCGTTATTTTGAAGTAAGCTCATCATATGCAGCCGTAATACTTCTTTCAGCACCGGCAGCCTTCCAACTTATTCCGGGAACATCCTTGTTTTTGATAATGTCTTCTTTGGGTTTTCCGGACTTAATCTCAGCGTCAACAAAATCCAATAATTTTTGCAAATAATCTTCGAATGCCAAAATGTCTTCCTTGGAACCGGTTACTTTTTCCGGATCGGTGGCATGTCCGAAAATGAATAAAGTGTTCTTGTCAAAAGTAGTTCTGATTTTAGCCAAAACAGTCAACCAACTTTTAATAGAAGCCCCAGCGCTTCTGTCAATAAAAGGGTGCATTTGGTTAAATAATAAATCACCCATATGGGCGATATTGGCATGTTCAAAATGGATCACTGCATCCCCATTGGTATGGGCAGCCCCAAAATAATAAGCCCTGATATGTTCTTTGCCTGTTTTATGCTTCCAACCATCTTTGAAAGTGATATCCTGAAACAATTGTTTATCAACCGTTTTACTTTGTTCTGCTACCCGTTTATAATTAATCAGACAGTTCTCATGTCCTACTACATGCCCTGCAATATCTTTAAACGAGATATTCCCTCCGGTATGATCACCATGATGGTGAGTATTGATTAATAATTGAAAAGGCAATTCACTTTTTTTCCTGAGTTCAGTGATCAGGTGTTTTGATTGATCGGGGAATTGTGAATCGATTACAGTAAATCCCTCCTTCGATAAATGAAACCCGATTGTTCCCCCTTTCTCGGAGAATATGCCCACATCTCCACGAAGAATTTTGAGTTTGAATGCAGGCTCCTGGAAAATAGTGGCCAATAAATCTTTGGGTGTGAGTGCCAGGATACCTGCACTGAGTCCAGTGGTTTTGATAAAATTGCGACGCTTCATATACAATTGTTTTAAGAGATCTGTATCATGAAAAATCAATATTCCATTTTTCTTAGACTGGGTGCTTTCAGCCAGGTAACTACAACAACAAATAAGGTCATGCTGCCACCAAAAACCACAGAAGGAATCACATTCATCAACTTTGCAGCCAATCCACTTTCAAATTGTCCGAATTCGTTGCTGCTGTTAATAAACATAGAGTTGACACTCATTACTCTTCCCCGCATATTTGCCGGGGTTTTTAATTGGAGAATGGTTCCCCTTATTACAACACTGATACCATCTAATATACCGCTTAATAACAAAACAACAAAGGAAAGCCAGAATATTTTTGATAAAGCAAAAACAATGATGCAAAGCCCAAAACCGCCTACTGCAAATAATAGTTTTATACCTTGTTTTTTACGAAGTGGGAACAGGGTTAATAAAACTACTACGAGTATAGAGCCGATATCTGATGCAGCATTCAGCCAGCCAAAACCGATAGCTCCGACTTGTAAAATATCTTTTGCAAATACAGGGATCATAGCTACAGCCCCACCAAAAAGAACTGCAAATAGATCCAGCGATAAAGCGCCTAATATTTCTTTGGTAGAAAATACGAATAGAATACCTTCTTTAACGCTATCCCATGTTTTCTTCTCACCGGGTTCATTTAATGGGGGCTTGGGGCTAAGTTGATACATGAAGCAAAAACCAATGAGTACGAGCAAGGAAATAATAGATAAGGAGCCGGTATTCCCCAACCCGGCTATTAAAAAGCCTACCGAAGCATGACCAATTACCGAAGCAGATAACCAGATCCCCTGGTTCCAGGTGGTTGCATTTTGCAGAATATTTTTGGGAACAATTGAGGCGACCATGGTACCGAAGCTGGGTCCTGTAAATGCGCGAAAAATGCCGGTAAAAAATATGATTACATAAATGCTGAATGCGATCCAGTGATGACTGATTTGTGAAGCGGTATAATGTGTGGAAAGACCTAATAGTAAAAGGGCACAGGCTAAGTATAGTGCTACACCCCGAAGGAGTAATTTCCTTTTTTCGCTGATATCGATAATATGTCCAGCATATAAAGAAAGGGGTACAGCGGGAATAACTTCTGATAAGCCAATCAATCCAATGGCAATGGGTTCATTCGTTAATTCATATACCCACCACCCAACCAAAGTACCCATCATACGCAAACCCATAATAAACAAGAACCTCCCCATCATCAGGTTTCTGTATTCGGAGATTCGCATCGCTGCGAAGGGGTCATTCGTTTGTTGGGGATCGTTCATTTGCGGGATATCTCAACTTTTATCTTGTATAATTGTAATTCTGTTTATCCATATACATGTATCAGTCAGGCAATCTTAAGTGTTATTTATGGCAGACTGAAATAATGTTGACCATCCTCATAATCTTTATCCAGCGCATCTAAAACAATCTGTAAATGTTTTTCATTCCCAAGAAAGTCGGCATTACTTGCGTCAATAAAAATGGTTTTTATATTGTGTTGTTTGATATAGCTGGTATATGTTTCCTGGATATTAAACAGGTATTCATCTGCTATACCCTGTTCATACAAACGGTTTCTTTTTTTAATATTTGCCTGTAACTTTTGAACCGGAGCATGCAGATAGATAAGGATATCCGGGAAAGCCAGTTGCTGGTGAATAATATCAAATAGTTTCTGGTAAAGACGAAATTCTTCTTCCGGAAGATTTACTTTGGCAAAAAGCAGGCATTTGGTAAATAAGTAGTCAGATACAGTTACGCTCTGAAACAGGTCTTTGGTATGCACCATGTCCTTTAATTGTTTATACCGCTCTGCCATAAAAAACAGTTCAAGTGGGAATGCATATTGGGCTGGGTTTTCATAAAATTTTGGCAGAAAAGGATTGTCTGCAAACTCCTCCAAAATCAGTCTTGCATTAAAATGTTTCGCTAATAAATGGGTGAGGGTTGTTTTTCCCACACCAATATTGCCTTCAACAGTAATAAAATGATGCTTCATAGAGAATGTATCCGGTATCGTTCAAAATTAACCGCCATCAGTTAGCCTCAATTGTTTTTTTTTGCACATCCAGTTTATCTGTGCATTCATCCAATAATTGGGCGATTGTTTTTCCTGATATCGGATGTAAAATCATGGGCGCTATTTCTGCCAGTGGCAGTAGCGCAAAACGGCGTATGGAAAGGGAAGGATGGGGTAATGTTAATAAAGAACTGTTTAATATCCTGCCATCGATCAACAAAATATCAAGATCTATTACCCGGGGCCCCATTTTTATGGTGCGTTTGCGACCCATATATTCCTCAATACGAAGTAACTCCAGCATAAGTTTTTCAGGTTCCAGGTTCGTTTCCAACGCCAAAG
>CAIWKU010000258.1 GCA_903913355.1 uncultured Bacteroidota bacterium
CTTTTGGCTTCGCCTTTGCTTTAAGTTTTTCATATTCCTTTCTGGTTTGAAAATGAATGGTTATTAAAGAATCCCCGATAGTAATTAAGACAGTCAGTATACAGAAATAATTACTCTTTCAATAAATAAAAGATAAACATTTCTGATTAATTTCCCTCGTAAGCCTTCTCCAGTCCTATAATATCAATCTTATCCATTGCCATCATTGCTTTCATCACCCTGGCTGATTTGGCCGGGTCTTTATCGCTCATTAGTTTACCAAGTGCAGAAGGGATAATTTGCCATGAGAGACCATATTTATCTTTTAACCAGCCGCACCTGCTTTTTTCACCACCTTCTGACAATTTTTCCCAGAGATCGTCTACTTCTTCCTGTGATTCACAATTTACGAATAAAGAGATGGCAGGCGTAAAATTGAACATAGGGCCACCATTTAGTGCAAAGAAATCATACCCTTCCAGCGAAAATGTCACAGACATCACAGGCCCGTTTTCTCCCATCCGCGATATTTTGCCAACCTTTCCATTTTTAAAAATAGAAAGATAGAAATACATAGCTTCTTCAGCTTTATCATGATACCATAAAAAGGGAGTGATTTTTTGCATATATATGATTGTCGCACAAACATAGCTTTCATTATTCATACATGCAAGGAATACGCTTTAGGGGCTAACACTTAGTGTACATATCCGGTAACCCTCAGTAAAAAACTGACTATGGAAATGTACAATTGGGCTTAGCGGCCTAATAATAAAACGAGCTACTGGGCTGGCGGCGTATTCTTGCTAAGTTTTTTCGACTTCTTATTTTGGGGTGTTTTTTTGAAAAGCCCGCCATTATGAGAAAAGCCGGTTCTTCCGGATAAATAGCCCCCGTGACTACTGGTATGATGCCTGCTTGGACGTTGTGCATTTGCAGTAATAAGCAACTGGCATGCTAAAAACGGTATTAGGATATATTTTGCGGGCATTATTGGGACTTATCGTGTTTGCCTGATAAAATTAGTAAATAGACTGGAAAAAGCAAGCAAAAGTAAAATAGCCCTACTATGTAAGTAACAGGTTATTATCAGAGAACTTGGATATCCTGTTTTTGAATGCTTACCGTAAAATTGTAATATTGAGGAGATGGAAGACCCCTTCGACTTACCTGTTCAATACAAAGATCAAACACTTATTTTTAAAGCATGGCTCATCACCACCGGCTATACCCATAAATTCAAGGTATTGGTAAATGAGCAGGAGCTTTTGTTTGAACCGGATGAGGAAAGAAACTACCGGATATTGGCAGATGCAGATGCAGTTAAAAACCCGCCTCCCAATGATTTGTTACAGGCAATTGTGAAAACAATGGAAGATCTGGTCAAATAACAAAGAATAGGAAATATATTCATAGGAGATACATTACTAAAGAAGCGCTTTTCTCAAAGAGAAAGCGCTTCTTTTTTGGTATTCCGGAACTATTTTTTGATTGATTAATGAATGGTTTTCACTTTTAGGAAATTACCCGAAGCATCAAAACCTACCGCATAACGGGTACTATTCGCATCTATGATTACAGTATAACCAATGAGGGTTCCATTACTACTGAATGAAAATGCTTTGTCAAATACATAAGCCGGATAAGTAGTTGTCAGATAGCTAAGTATAGCGGATGGTAATGCACTCTGGTCTACTACTACTCCTTTGCCCGGCCTGGCAGGTAGCAAAGTGCGGCTGGTATATGTGCCTGTATAAGTAAATTGGGTTGCATATAATCCGGCATCTTTACTAATCACTACATAATTACTGTCTTTTGTAAGGTAAGCGGCTACCAATGTATCCGTGGCATAATTTGAGGCAAAATAGGAAATGATAGTGGCTGGTAAACTGGATAAGGAAACTGTATCCCGGAGATTGCCATCTCTGTTCTGAAAACAACCTCCTTCATGATACCCTTTTCCAGTAAGATCTCGCCCTTCTCTTTGTTCCAATACACTCACGAAATTACCCGAAGCATCAAATTTCAGGCCCACCGGACTTCCATTGAACTGAATGATTACGATATAACCCTGAACGGTACCGCTACTGTCTTTCACACTAAACGCTTTTTGGAAAGTATATCCTGAATAATTAGTGGTTAAGTATGCGGTGATCGCCGATAATAAAGAAGACTGGCTGATGGAGTCACGATGTTGTCTGGGTGTGCAGGTGTTAACAACATATACTGAATCTGTACTTGTGCCTGATGAAGCAGTTGTACCTGTAGCATTGGTAGAAACAGAAACAGCAATCGCCTGTGTTGCTGCAACGGCTGTAGAAGTTGCCAATGTGCCGGAACTGGTATTTGCAGTACTGGAAAATTCTGCTGATTTATTACAGGAACCCAGGGCTGCACAAATGGCCAGTCCCATGTTAACGATGAATGGTTTGAATGATGGTTTCATAATTTTGTAAAATTTAGTTGATGTTGTAATTGATACCTGACTTGTTGGATCTGTGATGCTGAGTTTGTTAAAGTTTTATAAAATGAATTCAGATTATTTTTTGAATGCAGCGTTTGCGGCCACTTACGAGATACATAGTCAATTGCGAGTGTTGCCAGAAAATTGACAAACATCGATTAACCGGTAAAATGTATCGGTAGTTCGGAAATGTTTAGACTAAAGCAGCGTATTGTTGAATAATAAACACCCGGGAAATCAAAGTGTGAGGGATTTGTTAAACGTATGCACAGGGTTGCATCTTTCTTCTTTTGGAGCAAAGTAAAACCTGCAGAGTGTTTCTTGATAAAACAAATTACTGTAATTAGGCAAGACTGTCATAGCAGCAAACAGGCATGCTACCCTTAAATAAAAGGAGTTTTAATACATTGAAAATTTAATTTTCTCAATCCCAGCTAAAAGGATCTCCTGAAGGAATATGTGTTAGAGGAATGGGGGGTAATTGCGGTTTGAGCCAGGTAAGCAGCCACTCCATTCCGGGTTCTTCACTTACAGAATGCCCAAGCACCAGTAATGATGTTTTAGCGCCGGAAGCTTGCAAATCCCTGATATATTCACCGGTTTCCCACTCACTTATTTCACCACAAATGATCAGATCCGGTTTTTGTTTGCCAACTGAATAAATATGTGTTCTTACGCCTGCAGCTCCGGGCATGATCACAATACGACTGCAAACCTGGTTTTTATCTCCTATATATTTGAGATGTTTAATTTCCAGTTTCTTTTTAACCCCTTCAATAATACTATGCAATGGAGAAGCTGGCAGCGTAATCAGGTTGGGTATTTTTGCATCAGCCATTTTCTCCCAACCCAAAGCAGATAAAACACCAGTTAGAACTCCATCAGGCCGATGGGCATGTATATGATCATGAAATCGCCATACAGTTATATGGAGCTTATTTAATAATGCGATTTTGTACTGATATATTTCATCTGTTTCCAACCACTTGGTCTCGTCTGAGTGCGTATAAAATGTTGGCTCATGTGCAATGATAAAATTAGCACCCAGTGCCGCAGCTTTCCTGATTACATCAATAGTAGCAAACATAGTAGTTACAATCCCGGTAACTTTTTGCGATGCATCACCTGCTTTAATCGTATCCACCGAATTAGGAAAAGGTGCTCCTGGAACAGATTTCAGGATCAGGTCAATTACCTGTTGAATGGTCATGCTTTGCTCAGGGTTTGCCTTTCCCAAAGAAAAGCCCATGGCTGGCACAAACAAGAGCGGTGAAGAACCAAGTAATTGTACGAATTTTCTTCTGGAAGCTTCCATAAAAATATTTTGTGGTACCTAATATAAGCAATTATTCACCACAGATATCCTGATTATTTTCATAAATCTAATTGTACCTTTCGGTAAAACCATATGTTATGAATTTCCTTAAAATGAAGACTAGCTGGTCTAATGCCGAGTTTATCATTTTGAAACTCTGCGTAGCGTCTGCTTATGTTCTGGTAGGAGCGTATTTTCGTAATTTCTTCAGACAGAATTATTTACCTGTCCTGATCATTTTTGGTATCACATGCACATGGGCAGTTTATTTATGGATACGGAAAATGAGGTCGGATAACTAATAGAAACTTAACCAGACCGTTTGATACATTATCAGTTGTACCCCCATTTTCCTTTATGAGAATTCTATTTTTCAGTATTGCGGCACTCCTATATCACGACAGTTCTATTGCCCAATCAGCATCGAATATCAACCCAACACAGGTTGTTTTATTGGGCACAGGAACACCTAATCCTGAGCCCGATAGGTCCGGCCCCTCATTGGCTATTATAGTCAATAATCATTCTTATGTTGTGGATTGCGGTCCAGGGGTAGTACGAAGAGCTGCCGAAGCCGCAGATAAAAATATACCAGCGTTACGCTCTGCAGGACTTACCCGTTTATTCATTACACACCTTCATTCTGATCATACGGTTGGTTATCCGGATTTTCTGTTAAGTCCGGCAGTTACCGGCAGAGATCAGGCTTTGGAAGTATTCGGACCAAAAGGTTTGCAAAATATGACGGATCATTTACTGCTTGCGTATAAGGAGGATAAGGATATCCGGATAAATGGACTTGAAAAAGGGCATGCACAAGGGTATCAAGTAACTGTGCACGAAATACAACCCGGGTTGGTATATACAGATTCCAATATAACGGTAAAAGCATTTCGGGTAAATCATGGTTCCTGGCCAGAGGCATTTGGATATCGTTTTGAAACAAAGGATAAAGTAATTGTAGTATCGGGTGATTGTACCTACAGTGAAAACCTGATCAAAAATGCAAAGGATTGTGATATATTAATTCATGAAGTATATTCTATGGAAGGACTTGCCAGGCGCGAAAAGCAATGGCAGGATTACCATAGTAATTTTCATACCTCTACTGAACAACTTGCTAAAATTGCCAATATTGTCCACCCCAAACTGCTGGTATTGATCCATCAACTTCAGTTTGGCACCAGTAAGGAAAGTCTGATGAAGGAGATAACAGATCGATACAAAGGCCTGGTGATTTATGGAAAAGACCTCGATATATTTTAAAGCAAATCTGTTCTTATTTTTTTGTGTCATTCGCAAGCACCAGCCCTTGTCCGGGTACCCATTTATCATACTCCATATAACTGGCAATTGATTTAGCGGCGTCTGCACCCCTTATTTTCTCTACCAGGTGCAAAGCCCCGTCAATCCCCGCTGAGATCCCGGCCGTGGTGATGATATTCCCGTTATCAACAAAACGGGTATTCGCCAATACTTTTGTTTTTGGAAAAGCCAGTCTAAGGCTTTCGATACTTTCATGAAAAGTAGTTACGGTAAGATTATCGAGCAAACCAGATTTGCCCAGGATAAACGCACCAGTGCATACTGAAAAATAATAATTCGGAGGGGGTTGTTTTTGTATCCAGTTAATCACATCAGGATCATTGGCAGAAGCACCAGCATTCCCACCAAAAAATGCGAGTATATCTGCTGCCGGGGCATCTGCGATACTGTAATCAGGGGTAATTTTTAATATGCCCTGAGATAGGATGGTGTTTTTATTTTTTGAAACAATGGATATAGTAAAGCCTGCATAAGAAAATACTTCTAAGGGCCCGGCAAAATCCAGTACTTCTACACCATCCTGTAAATAAAATAATACTTTCATTCTCTTTGCCATAAGTCCTTTGCGATGTTCCTCCATATCCATTTTCATTAATTTCATTCCACAATGTGGGCAAATACCCGGGTTGGTAAAAGAGGTTGTGTCACAACTGCTGCCACAGGGTGGACAATAATAGGCCTGCTTACCCTGCGCTGTTACTGTTTGGATAGTACAAAACAAGGTAACGAATACAAATAGGAGAAACCGGGCTGATTTCATTCTTTTTTTTGTAAAGCTAACAGGGCATTAAATAAAGCGCAAGGACATTCATACGCAGTATCGGGACATTATCCAGCTTGCACTACCCCATATTTCCTGATGATATGCCTAAGTTGGTTTGTGCTTTTTAAACCA
Source organism: uncultured Bacteroidota bacterium (assembly GCA_903913355.1). GTDB lineage: Bacteria > Bacteroidota > Bacteroidia > Chitinophagales > Chitinophagaceae > Sediminibacterium. The sequence goes on from CAIWKU010000258.1 coordinate 5,980, forward strand.
CATTGGGTAGTAGCAAATTGAAGAGTTTGCCCTTCTTTCATCAATTGTTGGGCAAGCCCTGCTCTTAGCATATCTATATAATTGCCAATAGATAGCTGGGTGGTTTTCTTAAATAGGCGGGTTAAATTTCTGGGACTCATATTCACCCCGGCAGCCAATTCCTCAATACTTATTTTGCAATGAAGTGTTTGGGAAAGCCTGTCCTGCACCTGGTGTATCCGGTGCTCCATATGATTCCGATATTGTGTAAAAATGCTTAATTGCGGATCATCTATTGAGCGTCGGAAATAAACGACTACTTCTTTCGCTATCTGGGCAGCAAAATGTCCGCCCCATATTTTCTCAATAATATGCAAAGCCAGATCGATACCAGAGGATACTCCTGCACTCGTATAAATGCCATTGTCTTCAACAAACAGACGGTTCGTAAGAAGTTTTGCTTTGGGATAACGATTGGCAAACCTTTCCATATATTTCCAGTGGGTAGTACAATTCCTGTTATCGAGTAGTCCGGCTTCAGCCAGCAAAAAAGTTCCGGTACATACTGAACAAATGATTACTTTTTTTTCAAATTGTTTTTGCAGCCATTGCTGAAAATAGCTGCATGAAAGCATGAATTCATCTGTCAATAATAATCGGGCATCTAAGCCGGGGATGAATACCATGTCTCCTTCTGTTAGATTGAGTTGATCAAATGGAGTAAGTTTCGCAAAAGATAATTCACAACTACTTTTCGATTCAGGTTCATTAGGAAACAGGCTGCAGAAGAATAGGTTTACTTTGGCTCCGTAACATTCGGCCTCATAAAATATATGTGCAGGGCCTGTTATATCAAGCAAATGCACCCCGGGTGGAAGCATGAAAACGGCCTTAATAGCATTAACAACGGACATGTATTAAAAGTAAGCAGTAAATATGGATAAAAGAAAACCCGTCAAATCGGACGGTAGGATTTGGGCAATTTTTGTAACTTCATTTTCTACTGATTAATTGCGATTATCTTTTTTATATGAAAAAGTCTATTCTCATTTTTGGTGTTTTGTTACTGGTAATTTTTCAAGCAAATATGGGTTGCAAAGCAAAACCGGATGCTTCGGTAAATGCGCCTGTTGATCGAAAATGGTGGAAGGAAGCCGTGGTTTATCAAATTTACCCCCGCAGTTTCAAAGATAGTGATGGAGATGGAGTCGGTGATTTGAAAGGAATTATTTCGAAACTGGATTATATTAAAAGTTTAGGCATAAATGTGGTATGGCTGAATCCAATCTACAGTTCCCCGAATGATGATAATGGCTATGATGTGAGTGATTACCGGAATATTATGAAAGATTTCGGAACAATGGCAGATTTTGATCTTCTGTTAAAGGGCTTACATGAAAGAGGGATTAAACTGGTAATGGACCTGGTGGTGAATCATAGCAGCGATGAGCATGAATGGTTTAAGCAAAGTAAAAGCAGCAGGAATAGCCCTTTTAGAGATTATTATCATTGGTGGAATGCGGAGAGAGTAAAACCTGCTCCCCGGTATAGCCTTTTTGATGTGAATCATGATGCCTGGAAATATGATTCTCTTACCAATGCCTATTACCTGCATTATTTTTCCAGAAAACAACCAGACCTCAACTGGGAAAACCCAAAGCTTCGTCAGGAGGTATATGATATCATGAAATTCTGGGCTGCAAAAGGAATTGATGGGTTTAGACTGGATGCTTTCCAGTTTGCCGCCAAGGACACCAGTTTCCCGGTATTTCCTAAAGGCTATGAAAATGATTTTGTAAAATATTATGCGATGGGGCCGCATTTACATGATTACCTGAAAGAAATGTATCAACAGGTGTTTAGTAAATATGATGTGATGAGTGTTGCCGAAGGAGCAGGAAATTCTTTTCAGGATGCACATGATCTGGTGGATGCAGAAAGAAATGAATTGAATA
>CAIWKU010000259.1 GCA_903913355.1 uncultured Bacteroidota bacterium
CCCGGATTAAATTCTTTGGAAGCCAATCCATATCTACCGCCAATTACTTTTGGCATTGGGTGATTCCATTCTGCATGTAAGGCACTGATCACATCCACAAATAAAGGTTCACCAATAGCACCGGTTTCTTTACAACGATCTAAAACGGCAATACGCTTAACGGTTTGAGGTACGGTTTTGATGAAATGAGAAATGGAAAACGGTCTGTATAAATGGATATAGAGGCATCCTGTTTTTTCTCCTTTATTGTTCAGATAATCTACCGTTTCATTTACAGCTCCGGTACCTGAACCCATCATGATAATGATATTTTCAGCCTCGGGATGTCCATAATATTCAAACAGTTTATACGAGCGGCCGGTAAGTTGTTTGAATTTTTCCATAGTAGACTCTACTATCTCAGGTACATTCCAGTGGTATTGGTTACAGGCTTCCCTGCTTTGGAAATACACATCCGGGTTTTGTGCCGTACCGCGAATAAATGGATTTTCGGGGTTTAATGCGCGTTGGCGATGGCGGGCCACATCTTCCTTATTAATCATTTCTTTGATGATCTCATCAGGAATCACCAAAACATCATTTAGTTCATGAGATGTACGGAAGCCATCGAAAATATTTAAGAATGGGATACTAGACCGGAAAGTGGCTGCAGTTGCAATCATGGCCATATCATGCGCTTCCTGGGGATTGTTACCAAATAACATGGCAAACCCGGTTCCTCTTACTGCCATTACATCACTATGGTCACCAAAAATGGATAATGCGTGGGTAGCCAATGCCCTTGCTGCAATATGAAATACAGTGGGGGTTAATTCGCCCGCAATTTTATACATATTTGGGATCATCAACAATAAACCCTGTGAACAGGTAAATGTAGAAGCCATGGCTCCACCCTGTAATGCACCGTGAATAGCACCAGCGGCGCCAGCTTCACTTTGCATTTCAATGATCTTGGGAATTTCTCCAAAAATATTCGTCTTGCCATCACTACTCCATTCATCAGCCCATTCTCCCATTGTAGAGGAAGGCGTGATGGGATAAATAGCACAGACTTCACTGGTTTTGTAGGCAATATGCACGGCAGCTTCATTACCATCCATGATTTGGACATTTTCAGGATTGGCTTTTTGACTGCTGGCTTTGGCTTTAGGTTCTGCAACGGCTTCCATGTTGACTTATTTACGTTAATAGAAATATCTAGTTTACGGGAAGCCAAATTTACCGGGAGACTATGGGAAATTGTATGACGGTGGTCAGGTAAAAGCTATGATAAGGGTCAGTATGGAAACAGCCCTAAAATGATAGTTAAATGTTGTATCAGAAAGCCATTTTACAGCTTGCCTTCAGCATGCAAACGACGCATTTCTTTTTTATCAAATTTACCCACACTGGTTTTCGGGATATTTTCTACAAAAACAAACTCATCCGGAATCTGGTATTTGGCAAAAGAAGGGGCCAGAAATGCTTTGATGTCTTCGATGGGCAATACCTTACCCGGCTCTTTCAAAACGATAATAGCCAAAGGTCTTTCAGTCCATACCGGATCAGGTATCGCAATTACAGAAGCTTCTTTCACTTGCGGGTGCGCCATGATGGTAACTTCCAACGCAACGCTTGATATCCATTCTCCTCCGCTTTTAATAAGGTCTTTCGCACGATCTGTGATTTGAAGGTATCCTTCCTGGTTAATATGTCCTACATCGCCGGTTTTAAACCAGCCATCCTCACTAAAATTTTCGCGACTGATAGATTTATAATAAGCATTAATTACCCAGGGTCCC
>CAIWKU010000260.1 GCA_903913355.1 uncultured Bacteroidota bacterium
ATAAATAGAAACTTACTAAAAAGGAATGTATGATCAAATTTTTACTAAAAGTTAGTTTTTGTATGTTGGCCGTTGGGATGATTGTAAAATCTCCCCTTTTTGGGCAGCAATCGGTACCAAAAATTAAGCAGTTTGGATATTTTGATAAGGGAGATTCTGTTCAATTTGTATTTGGGCAACAAAAAAGCATTAAAGTAGGCTTAGTGGCCATATCACTTGATCAGCGAAGGGATGAAATTAAACAGGTAAACCTGGCGGGTGATTTTAATGGATGGTCGCCGGATAGTAAGAAGTATTTGCTTAAGAAAATTGATAATACTATCTATACCCTAACCCTTAGTAAAGCGGAGATTGGAAAAAAAGGGGAAACCAAACAATTCAAATTCGTATTAAATGGAAAATACTGGATTGAGCCTCCGGCTGAGGCTGAAAATAAGCTGACAGGGAAGGATGGAAATACGAATTTATTGCTTCGATTATACTAGTTTGACTATAATTTTTCTCTGCGTCTTTCTTTGTCCGCTTCTATTTCTTCTATAAGGTCATCCGCATCTGGCTGTATATTTTTGCCATCCTGCCGATTTTTTCTAACCAGGAAAATGATCAGTGCGAGGGCCACTAAAATTGCAATTGATAGAAAGAGGATATTACGGGAGTCCATTTTAGGTAGGTTGAATTCTTTAAAGTTACTACGATTCTTGTCATTCAAAATCAACAAATGATTACTAATCCGGGGTTCTTACTAAGGCTAATGTGTAAATTCCTGGAAATTGTTATTGAAACTGGGGTGATCATGGCCATATTTCTATGGTGTATAATGGGCATAATTATTTAGGAGAATTGGTATTACCAGGATTTACAGGTGATTTTTATTGGTTATATTTAAACAACTAAGCTGTTATAGAATATGAAACAGATTTCACTGTATGTTTTGCTAGCTTTTCAGGCCAATATTGCTTTTTCACAGAATGAAAAAACTCCTTTATTATATTTTTACAAGAATGATTGGTCGGCAGCTAATAATATGGATTCAGCCACTTATTTCATGCACAAAATAAGGGAAAGCGACACCAGCTATGTTTGCAGATATTATCAAAAAACAGGACCATTAGTGAGATGGGAAACTTATAAGGATTCTTCTTTAAAAAATCCACATGGTATTTGGGCATGGTATAACGGAAATGGAGATATAGATAGTACGGGTGAATTTTCGAACGGAAGAAAAGATAAAAATTGGAGATATGGGGTTTCCGCAAACGCCGGTATACAAGCGTCTGCTGAGTATAATAATGGACGGTTAATCAAACAAACTAATTTCTTAACCAGAAAAGTGATCACTAACGGTGTTGAGTCAGATTTAGAGGATACTCCTATAACCATTGTTCTTCCCAATAATACACTGTCTGGAGTAATTTTGTTAGATGATCGGCCCGCAGAATTTCAAAACGGAGGTGTTCAAGGTTGGGTAAAATATTTAGCTGCTAACCTGAAATTACCAAATCGATTTACTTCGATTGCCGGTGCCCACGCAAGCGCAACGGTTGGCACCGAGTTCGAAATAAATGAAATTGGTCAGGTGATAAACGTTTTAATCATTCATTCAATAGAATGGTCTGTAGATTTGGCATCACTTACGATTATCAAAAATAGTCCACCCTGGAGCCCTGCAAGGCAGGGAGGTAAGTTTATAATCAGTAATAGGCATCGGCAAAAACTGACTTTTCGGGTGAATAATCTTTAAATTATTTTGCCAATACAAAACTCTTTTGAATTTGATGGCAAGGAATCTGAATGTCCTGATATCGACAAAAATATGATTCAATAATTTTGTCGAAGAT
>CAIWKU010000261.1 GCA_903913355.1 uncultured Bacteroidota bacterium
CATCGGTAGTATGATCAGCGCAAGGCACACTGGCTGCATGGTAAACAACATCAATACCATCTAGTGATCCTAAATCGTCTGATTCGGTCAGAAAATCGGGAAATTTGTATTCCACCCCAGGCACATGAATACTATACTTTGCACTTGTAAGGTCTATGATCGTTACCTGATGACCTTGCCTTAAAAGTGATTCAACAACATGGGATCCTACAAAACCATTTCCGCCAACTACTAATGCATGCATACTATGACCTGCTATTTATTAAAGAAGTAAAAACCTTCATTGATTCATGATAATACCGATTTGGATTGTGTTGCCCTTCAACATAAATTCTTCCTTTCAACCCCATTTCATGTACACGCTTATTATCATTGAATAGTGAACTTATCTTGCTGGCCAATTCAGCAGCATTACCCATTTCAAAGAAAAGGCCTGTTTCATTATCAGTGATTAGGTCTTGTAAACCACCTACTTTAGAAGCAATAACCGGTTTGCCATACGAAAATGCTTGCAGCACAACATAGCCGCTTGGCTCATTCCATATAGACGGCACGATTACCATTTTACAACCTGCTATGATCGGGTTCAACTCATTTCCCCATTTAGGTCCTAAAAAACTTATGTTTTGTAATGCATTTTGTTTTACAAAATCTAGATAATCTTGGTATTCAGGGCCATCCCCTACTATTTTCAATTCGATATTAGGTAGGCTCTTCATTGCATTTAACAGAGTAAATATTCCCTTTTCCTTGGATATTCGTCCAAAATACAAAATATAGTTCTTGCTGGAATATTCTGGTTGGTCTTTTGAACTATCGAATGGATTTTCTATGATATGGGTTTTGTTGATATCAAACCCGAACTGAACAAATTTATCTCGTGTGAACTCACTTTGAAAAGAGAACTGGTCTACATGCTTATATACTGGTATCAAAGAATACACATAGTTCTCAATTGCTAATAAAGTGCTGGCAAGAAGAGAATTTTTTTTACACTTCTTTAAAATGCAATTGTAATACCTGCTTTTGCTACAGGCTTCACAGATTTTATCATGTGATAAAAATGTAGAATTCGGGCAGATCAACCTATAGTCCAAGACCCTCCATACAATAGGTATTTTGGCGTCTTTTAAAACCGGGATGATACTCGGTGTTTGGTAACCGGAAATATTGTTCAGTTGTGCAATATCAACCTTATTTTCGTTTAACAGCAGTTTTAATTTTTGCTTAGCCTCATAAGAGTAGATCGAATTTATCGCTGTTTTAATACCAGCTTTGAAGCTGATTTTATTATAGAACTTTCTATAATCAATGCTATCAATAAAATATTTTTCATAGGGAGTTGGAAAATTTTTTTTATTGTGCACCGAAAATGGAATTATTTGGTGGCCATTTGCTTCGTATATTTTGCAAACACTATCGATATAAGTCCAGTCCCCGCCACTTGGATACCAAGTCCAGTTGGCCATTAATAAATTCATAAATACCTATTTTTTTGAAAGGAGCATCTAGTCCCCAATATTCATCCATTCATCGCTTTGCCTGAATATATCAGATTCTCCATTTACAATGAACCTAACATAAAAAGTATATAAAAAGTATGCAGTGAAAATTAATATCAGTGCCAACTTTAGATTTTTGTTTTTAAACGTTTTTATATATGCAGGAACTAGCATTATCAAACCCACATCGCCATAATAGGCAATCCTGACTGCAAAAAGCGAAAATTTTACAAGTACATTTTGCAGGATTATTCCAAATAAAAATAAATTGAACCAATATCTAGCAGTTTTGGTTATTTCATTTGCTCTAATTAAAAAAAGAATGAAAAAGGCATTTTTGAACAGCAATTGATTATTACTAGTATATTTTCCAAAAAAGTAATCAGCCCCCTCTTGAACTGCATCAAATTTGTTAGATACACCTGAAAGATCCGGTACAAGCTTCAAAAGATCACTGAGAATTAGTAAATTATTCGATTGCAACAGAAACAGTGTAAATGAAATACCCCATACTGAAAAATACCTTTTTGTGGTAAG
>CAIWKU010000262.1 GCA_903913355.1 uncultured Bacteroidota bacterium
ATACCTGAGTTTACTCATTTTAATATCTTCCTGAGCAATTGCATTTTCCAGAATAATCAATAAAAGATTTTTCGCCCTTTCAATGGTACTTTCTTCTGCGTGACTGGGTAATTTAATGCTTTTATAATAGATAGCGAATGTGCCGATTATTTTATCCGCAGCATTGATTAATGGGAATGACCAGCAGGCTTTTAGCCCTTCTTTGGCTGCCAGTGTTTTGAAGTCGACCCAAAGTGGATCATTCATAATATCTGCCACAACCACTTTTTCCTTTCGAAATGCTGCAGTTCCGCAACAACCCACATTTTCTCCAATAACAATCCCCTCGATGGCAGATCGGAAATTTTGTGACAGATTGGGTGCCGACCAGTTAAATAACTGATTATTCTTCAACCGCATCACTGTACAAATCATTCCCGTATGAATTTTTTGGATCTCTCTCAGATAAAAATCAAGCGTATTTTCTAATACGCTTCCTGCTCTTGCGTTCATTTCCAAAACTTCTCTTTCCAGTTTTTCTAACGTGCGCAGGTTTTTAATTTCAGTTACATCTTTAAAATAAACCGAAAAATTTTTGTCTGATGGGTAGACACTTACATCTGCCCAGATCCTGAATTGAGGGAAGTATTCACGAAATCTTACTGATTTTTTTTGATCATAAATAAGTGGATATTCCACCCTTTCCTTTAGAATACCCAACTCGGGGAATTCTTCCCATAAATTCTTTCCGATCAATCCATCCCCTTTTTTCTGCATCAGGGTTTCTGCAGCCTTATTCCAGAAAAGAATTTCGCCTGCCTGATCAAGAATAAAAAAACCATCCGTAATATTACTAAGCACCGATTCTAACAAAAGCCTGCTATCTTCCTCTTTTTGGTGAATACGATTGGTCTGTTCAAGCAGCAATTTGAGTTGCAGTTGTTGGCTTATTTGTTCAGACATATCTGAAACGATACATCCCAATATATCATTTCCAATTTCATCTTTCAATACTACCGAAGCCACCCCCACAGGGAATTGTGTGCCATTTTTATGCTTTCCTGTTAATATATCCTTGCTGGTTGCCCCGTTTTCTCCATTCTCCAGCATTTTAAGAAAAGAGGAGTCTGTAAAATCAATGATATTGTTTTTATCAATCTGAATGATCTCGTCTTTTGTATACCCAAACATATCAGAGGCTGTTTTATTCGCTTCTAATATAGCACCGCCCTTTTTTGCGAGAAAAAAAGCATAGGGTGAAGTATCAAAAAGTAATTTATATGTGGAAGCAGGTATTTGGCTCATGGCGTAATTCGAAGATATTTGGACTAATAATATCTGTTTCTATATTATGCTGACTCAATTATGAAGTCAGAACTAAGGGCTTTCAGTCTACCTAATTTCGTTAAGATTCAGTAGAATGCCAAGATTAGTTTTCTATGCAAAGAACTATCAGGCATATTTATTACTAGAGCCAAAAAATCCCACAATTCAGTGGGATTTTACTGTCATTTTTTTTCTACGGTCGGATAGCTGATACCCAATTGTTCTAAGTAGTTATTATACTTCGTAGGGTCGTAATAAAACTTCTTCATCTGTTCCCGGTACTTATCCATTGTTTCCTTATTCAGGTAAACAGGCGGTGGATCTGTGGGTTTTAAGAATGGCTTATACTTAACATCCTTTGTTTGAACATTGGTAAAATAGTCTTTTGCATCTGCCAGCAGTTTTGGATCTGTAAACAGATCAATCAGAGTCATGGCAGTTGCTTTTGCACCTGCTAATGAGCCTTTGTGTGCAATTGGGGTTGCCATTGCAATCGCATCTGCCCAATGGTGTCCCTTGGTGCCGGGGATATTTGCCGGGTATCGCAAAACAATCGTGGGTAAATTCCAGGATATATCTGCTATATCATCTGAGCCACCGCCCCAGGAAAAAGGTACCGAGCCTTTTAGGGTATCCAGATCTTTTCGTAATCCATTGATTGGCTTACCGGAAAAATCTAATTTGGGTGCCTCCACCAGTTTTTGAACAGCAATCGCCATCTGCTGATCTGCTTCCGTCCATTTGGGTAATCCTATTTTTTCAATATTGGCATGCATGGCAATAGCCAATGCCTTATTAAAATGCCCGGGCCAGGCAGTACCCAGCACCTGGTAACTCATTTTTGTATCTGTCATCATAGCCGCACCGCTTGCAATTTTGATTCCTGCATCATACATGCTTTGAATATCATCATATACCCTTTCCCGAAAATAATACCATACAGACGCTTTTGAAGGCACAACATTGGGCTGATCGCCCCCGTCTGTAATTACATAATGAGATCTTTGCGTTGGTTTTAAATGCTCCCTTTTAAAGTTCCATCCCACATCCATTAATTCAACTGCATCAAGCGCACTTTTTCCTCTCCAGGGTGCTCCTGCTGCATGAGCCGCTTCCCCATCAAAAGAAAATTTAACGGATACCAGTCCATTATATCCCGGATCACCGTAATCGCAGCCAAAATCGCTGCTGACATGCGTAAAAATACAGGCATCAACATTTTTAAAATAACCATCACGTATATACCAGGCTTTGCTTCCTAATAATTCTTCGGCCACACCGGGCCAGATAACCAAAGTGCCGGGTATATTATTTTTCTGCATCAGTTCTTTTACGGCAATCGCAGCAAATATGATTACGGCCTGACCAGAATTATGCCCTTCACCATGCCCGGGTGCCCCTTCCACAATTGGGTCTTTATAAGCGACTCCTGGCTTTTGAGAAGCTTTTGGTATACAATCAATATCACTTCCCAGGGCTATTACCGGACTTCCATTACCCCATTTTGCCATCCATGCTGTAGGTATTCCGGCAATTCCTCGTTCAACCGTAAATTCATTTTTCTCCAGTATCCCAGTTAAATATTTAGAAGTCTCAAATTCCTGAAAACCAAGTTCTCCAAAACTAAATACCATATCTACCATTTCCTGTACGGCTTTCTCTTTGGTGCCTACCGATACGAGGGCCTCCTTCTTTAGTTTTTCTACAAAAGAGATATCGTATTTTTTAGGCGTTTGTGCCTGTAACTGAAAAAAAGAAATGAAAATGATTAGCGCAGTAACCAAACCATTTTTAAAAATTGATTGAATTGATACGTGCATGTGGGTATTTTTAGAATTGAAAAAGGATAGGATTCCCTACAAGACAAACCCTCGAAGCTGGCATTTCTCCGTCCAATATAATAAAAATGCTGCCGAAGCAGCATTTTTATTAAGAATAAATTCTTTCGATTACGTCTTTGTATTTTTCCATAACCACTTTTCTTTTGAGGCTTAGTTTAGGTGTCATTTCACCTGTATCAATGGTCCATTCATGCGGCAACAATTCAAATTTCTTGATCTGTTCCACATGGTTAAAAAATTGATTGAAGCTTTCAACAAGCTCTCTATACAATTCTAAAACCCTTGGGTTATGTAAAACATCTTCATGGGTTGTATAATGAATCCCCTTTTCCTTCATCCATTCCGCTAATACCGGAAAAGAAGGAACAATCAATGCACCAACAAATTTTCTTTCTGCGCCTACAACCATAATCTGCTCAATAAAAGGGCTTTCCTTAAACTTATTCTCAATAGGCTGAGGAGCCACATATTTGCCACCACTTGTTTTAAACAATTCTTTTTTCCGATCTGTGATCTTTAAAAATTTCTTGTCTTCCCAAACACCTATATCGCCGGTATGTAACCAACCATCGATAACAGTTTCTGCTGTTAGATCGGGTCGTTTATAATATCCTACCATTACGCATGGGCCGGCAACACAGATCTCACCGTCTTCTGCAAGTTTCACTTGTATTCCATTAATAGGCGGACCAACCGTTCCAAATTTTGTTCCATCCTTTTCCTTCCGGTTTACGCTGATAACAGGGCTGTTTTCAGTAGGTCCATATCCTTCAAACACGGGCACTCTGGCCGCGTTGAATATCCTTAGAAGCTTTACCTGACAGGCCGCTCCTCCTGTAATAATAAATGAAACCTTTCCGCCCAATGCTTCTCTCCACTTGCTAAAAATAAGTTTATTGGCAAGCGATAATTGCAAGTTGTACCAGAATCCCCCACTGATCCTGTTATCGTATTTTTCACCAAGATCAACGGCCCAATAAAATAATTTCCGTTTGATACCGGTTAACTCGTTGCCCTTACTCATAATACGTTCATATACTTTCTCAAGTAAGCGGGGTACGGTGGTAAATCCATCCGGACAAACCTCACGTAGATTATCGCCAATCGTATCAAGGCTTTCTGCATAGTAAATGCTGATACCGCTATAGAGGTAAATATAGGTACAGGTTTTTTCGAAAATATGATTCAGAGGTAAGAAACTGAGCACTTTGCTACCGGGTGCATCTTCAAATGGAAAGCTCTGTTTTGAGAATTGCACATTGGAATAAATGTTTTCATGGCTAAGCATGACTCCTTTCGGTGTTCCGGTTGTGCCGGATGTATAGATGATAGTAGCGAGATGAGTAACTGGAATGGATTGTTTAACTGACTCAACCTTTTGTATCAATTCATCATTGGCCAATTGGGTTACTTCGGTCCAATGAGCCGATCCTTCTATTTTATCAAATGTGTAAATGCCTTTGATACAAGGCACTTTTTCGGCTACTCCTTTTATTTTCTGTAATAACTCTTCGTTACTCACGAATATATAAGAAACATTGGCATCATTCAGTATGAACTCTAATTCCAAAGGATTGGTGGTAGGGTATACCGGAACCAATATTACACCTATCTGTTGTGCAGCCAGGTCGGTAAACACCCATTCCGGGCGGTTATTACTAATGATGGCAATTTTATCACTTCCCTCGGGCGTCATATCATTACCACCAACACCCAATTTTAAAAGTCCTGCACTAAAGCGGTTTACAATATCAGCCACTTCCTTTGTTCCATAATTTTTCCATTGTCCATTTTCTTTGGCAGCCAACATATCTGTTCTGGGAAAATGCTCCAACTGATGGGGTATACAATCGAAAAGTCTCTGATAGGTCATAAGGGCAATCGTTGTTCTTTCTAAAAATAGCTCAGTTCCGGGAAACTTATTGTCGGTTTTCTCTTTTTAATCTTTCATACTCTTCTTCTGCCATATCCTGCCTGCTTCCATGATAGGCTTCATAATACTGGAAAGCCAAACCCAGGCCCCATCCCATCATTACCCATACAGGCCACGGATAGCCATGATATCCCTGGGATCTTCCGATAGTTACCCACCAGATGCCCCATAAAAAAGCATTCACCACCAGGTAGCCAAAAAGGCTTTTCTTAAAAGCAGCCCTTTTGGCGGCAACGCGCCATAATTTTTCATCCCTGTTTTCTTCCATAAAGAATATTTAGAACGTTTAAATTAATCAAATAAGCACAAATAAAAAAGACTGTATTTCTGTGGACTTAATAAAAGAGAAGAAATTGGCTTTATTTGGAAAAATAATATTGCCCGGTAGGTATTTTAAAAACACGATTTTGCTGAAAAGCCTTAAATCCAGATACTTCTTTAGGATGATCCATTTCCCATGCATGAAAAGTAACCGGATTCATTATTTCACCAAACAACCATTGATTATAAGCGTCAAACAGGTTTTGCGTAACCAGGTATTCCTCGTGATCGAAAAGATGAAATGGATAGCTATTCGCTTTTTGTTGCCTCCATTCAATCAGAAACCGCCTGCGGATCTGACCCATATTTTCAGGAGTAATTCCATTCTGGGCCATTGAAATGGAGTTTTCCATGACTTCCAAAACGGCCTTTTCAAAAGCAGATATGCTTTTATTATTCAGCAGCAACCTGATATACCCTCCATTATATAATTTTTTATACGCAGTTATTACTTGCGTTTTTACTGCTTCGGTTCTTGTCGTATAACTTTCCCTGTTTACAAATAATTCTCCATACAACAATACCCTTACCCATTGTTCGGCATTTGCGTAATACATGAGCGCATTATAATAATTGCTGCTATACTCAGGGTCTTCTTTAATCCCTTTTTCCCATTGAATTATTGCTTCCTCCAGGTTACTATCCATTGCCAGCAGTTCTGCATATTCATTATAAAGAACCCCACTTGTTGGAAATTTTTTTAACCCGCTTTTATATAATTTACCGCACTCTTTATATAACAGAAGCTCCTTATAAGACAGACCGAGAATCTGGTAGGCTTGCGGGTCTGCGTCCGGACTTTCTACTGCCTGTTTCCCGGTTTCTATTGCTCTGGAAAAATCTTTGTGTAAATAAGAGGCAAAAGACAAATCCTTTAATACTTCCAGATTGCCAGGTGCATGTTGAAGGGCAAATTCAAGTAATTGGGTAGCATTATAATAATCACCATGCTGTAAAAGGGTTTTCGCTGAATCGCGCATTTGTATAACTGTGGGCTGTTGTGCAACACACACTGTTGTCAAAAAACAAAACAAGCAAACACTGATCAAACATTTTTTTACCATTACAAGATTGTATTATTCACCTATCAGATGGGTAAGTAGTCCGTCACGCAACTTGGGCTCAAACCAGGTACTCTTTGGTGGCATTACATTTCCGCTGTCGGCAATAGCAAACAACTGATCTATTGTTACGGGATATAGACTAAACGCTGCCGCCATTTCTCCGCTATCTACCCTTTTTTCAAGCTCTTCCAACCCCCTGATCCCGCCAACAAAATCAATCCGCTTATCGGTACGCTGGTCTTTTATACCCAGCAATTTATCCAGTATTGTGTTTTGCAGAATGGTAATATCCAGTACGCCGATAGGGTCATTAGTGTAAGTTCCTGATTTGGCCACCAGTTTATACCAATTCTTTTCCAGATAAAGTCCAAAACTATGGATGGATTCTGGTCTGTATGCTTTTTTGCCTACCAATTCTATTGTAAAATAAGCAGAGGCTTCTTTGATAAAATTATCAGGTGTTAGTCCACCCAGATCTTTTACCACCCGGTTATAATCCATGATATATAACTGATTGGAAGGAAACAAGGTTGTCAAAAAATAGTCAGCCCCTTCGAATGCCTTATTACCTAAAGCTGCTCTTACTTTGGCTGCAGATGCGGCGCGATGATGACCATCAGCGATATACGTACAGGGAACCTGCTTTTCAAAGAGCCCGCTTAGTTCTTTTATTTTCTTATCGTCGTTTACAATCCAGATGGTGTGCTGAATTCCGTCATCTGCCAGAAAATCATATACCGGTGATTTGCTTTTCTGCCATTCGGCAATCAATTGATCAATACTATCCAGGTTACGATAGGCCAGAAATACATTGCCGGTTTGTGCACCGGATATGGCAATATGGTTAATCCGGTCTTGTTCTTTTTCCGGGCGGGTAAATTCATGTTTCTTAATAATACCGTTTTCATAATCGGCTACACTACTCACACAAACCAGACCCGTTTGACTTTTTCCATTCATTACCAACTGGTAGATATAATAGCATTCTTTTGATTCGCGGAATAAAATATCCCGATTAATAAAAGCGGTAAGATTTTCTTTTGCCTGTTGATAAACTATATCCGAGTGAACATCTGTTGATTCAGGAAGATCTATTTCGCTTTTGGTGATGTGCAAAAAAGAAGCCGGATTTCCCTGCGCTTCTGTTTTGGCTTCTGCGCTGCTTAGCACATCATACGGTCTGCTTGCTACCTGTTTTGCCAACTGTGGCTGAGGCCTTAATGCTTTAAAAGGTTTAATAATTGCCATAGTGCAAATATCTGTAATTAATCATAAAAGAAAAGTTATGTTAACAGAAGTTCGGCAACTATAATAATTTCATCGCCAGACTGTTTACAAAGCGGCCCAACCATCTGTTATTGGCAATCATCCATTGAAATAAAAATATGCCTGTTATGGCACAGAGAATTCCCGCCAGCACATCCAGAATATAATGATGCCCCGTGTATACTGCTGAAAACCAAATACCCATCATCAAAATGGCAAATATCCAATTCATCCAGCCAATCTTATTTTTAATACCATAGTATACAACAATCACCGGGTAAGCTGCGTGTAATGAAGGCATGGCTGCAAATACATTTGAACTTTTTCCGTATACAGTTTTAAAAATATCTAACCCAAAAAAATGATCAAATCTTTCTAGTCCGCCTGTATTTCCGGCAGTATGTGGTACAAATTGAAACCCATGTTGCTGTACATACCAGGGTGGTGATGCAGGGTATAGATAATAAATCACAAACCCAATCAGGTTAACCAGGAGAAAGCTTAAGGAGAATTGTAAAAAAGCGTTTCGGCTTCTGAAAAATAAAAAAATAGAAAAAGCCAAAGGCACAGGCACCCAGCTCATATAACAGATCCCGGTTAGTATATCAAGAAAAGTAGTGCTATGTATTTGCCAGTATTCATTTGGCGTAAGCCAATGAGTATTATCAACACGAATTCCGAAAATAGATTTTTCGGCACGGTATAGACTTTCAATATGCACCTCCCGAAACCGATAATTCGGAAAAGCCTTCATATAGTCGAAAATGATCCAGAAAATAATAAAGATCAGCAGCCCTTTTATCAGTTTCCTTGTAACAGGAGACAGAAAAAAGAAAAGATTAAAGAATGCTACCAGACAGATCTGGTCAATTTTATAACCGATTAAAAAATAAGATATCAGCAGGTACCCTGCAGAAGCAGCAAGCACCGGCCATATTTTTCGCGAAGCATAAAAATCATCCCACTCTGAAGAATCTGATTGCATATCAGGGTTTAAAACGTTCAACAACTTCTTTTCCTGTAGTTACATCCCATCCTTTGAGTTCCATATATACCACATTAGGCGCCCAGAAAGTTCCACCATCTACTTTCAAAAAGATCCGGTTTAGTAGCGCCTCGCGTCTGTTTATATTGGCATATACATGGTATTTATTGTCTTTTGCCGAACGACTCAATAATAAAGCCTGTTTTTTATAAGACACAAAATGCAGTTTATAACTACCGTTTTCCAGGGGTTGCGCTTTTATACCATAGGCAAATACTCTTTGAATATAGTTGAGCTCTTTTCGCATCCCGCCTTCCGTGTATCGTATCCAAAAAACATGAACGGGAGATTCTTCATCAAGTTGCCCCTTTGCATTCAGGTTGAGCTCGCAAACAATCGTATTCGTATTGTTTGTTCTTTGCAGATAAAATAATTGGTGCGGATTACCGCTAGGTACGGGAAACGTATCCTGAGGGTCGATAGGTAAAGGATTCAAAATGGCGGGTGCCGGCGCTTTGGTTGAACGGGATTGTAATTTATTGGTAAACGCAAAACCGGTAATGATAAAAACACCTGCTGCGATCAATAGTTTTTTAGCAGACATGGCATCTTTTGGCTTTTTATCAATCCCCTGCTCCAGTTTTTTTTTTGCATCCAATAACCTTTTAATAGCGGTTATATTCGTAAGTACGGCCAAAATGGCTATGGGTATGGTAAAGATGGACATGGTTTCCAGGATATGAAAAGAAACCCCGGGTACATACCATTTATGATCTCCTCCAATATAGTATCCTGTGATTCCACAAGCCAGTGCTGCAACACCAATGGTGATAATTCTTTCGGGCCGTTGCATCAATCCTTCTTTGCATTCAATCCCCAGACCTTCTGCACGGGCACGCGTATAACTTACCATCATGGAACCAATTAAAGCAACAAAAGCAAATAAGGAACTGAGAAAATAGTGTTGGCCTACCAGGTAATAACAAATACCCAGAAACATGATCAATTCACTATATCTATCCAGCACCGAATCGTATAATGCACCAAAAGAAGAACTCATATTACCCAGCCTGGCCACCTGACCATCCAGCATATCAAATAGACCCGCAAACAGAATCAGACTCCCCGCCCATCCAACATAAGAAAGATCTGATCGGTTTCCTTCTTCGGCTCCCATTACAAAAATCGCTGCCACTCCAATATTCAAAACAAACCCAATGGTAGTTACCATATTAGGAGTAAGTCCCATTTTGATTAATACCCTCACAAAAGGGTCTATCACGAGGTATATTCCTTTTTGCAGTTTCTGTCTTGTTGAAGTCCGTTCCATTAATTAGTCTGTTTCTATATCTCAATAATTAAAAATCAAATTTAAACCTGGCCCTGATGCCCCATTCAGTTACATTCGGATTGGTAAGATAATTGAATCGCCTTACCAGATCAACACGTATCAGTTTAAAGATATTGGCAATACCTACACTTCCTTCTATATAAGGATGTTTGTCTAATGAGAACGTGGTTGGCAAACCATTCAAAGTGGGGTACTTGATCAAACCCGGATCAACAGATGGGCTATTCTCAGATCTGACACCCCCATACAATAATTTTAAAGACATGACTTCACGCAGTTTCAGTTTTCGTAACAGAGGCACTCTGTTAAAGAACAAGCCGTTAAAATGGTGGTCGATACTCAAGGCAGCGAAATGATCGCTCACAAATTCCTGGAAATTCATCAGGTTGTAGGAATTGAGCTGGTACGCATAAGTTTGGTTGGCATGGTGAACAGTCATTAAAGGATAGGGTAGTTTTCCAAATATATATCCTCCTTCCAATATCAGATCGCTATACCCTAACTGTGAAAGAAAAGCACGCTTTTCCATTCGCAGATTGATATTCTGGTAATTATAAGCACTGTTCAAAATCCCTTTTACACCCGCAATAAAACGCATGGTAAATATCGGGTA
The DNA here is from genome assembly GCA_903913355.1 of uncultured Bacteroidota bacterium. Lineage (GTDB taxonomy): Bacteria > Bacteroidota > Bacteroidia > Chitinophagales > Chitinophagaceae > Sediminibacterium. The sequence continues at coordinate 10,680 of CAIWKU010000262.1, forward strand.
CTTATTCACGATTGGGATCCTGTATACTTTTCCCTGGTAAAATTGTTCATGCGGCGCCCAACGCAATTCACCTGAAAATTCAGTGGTGGTTACACTGGAAAGATTTACATCGGTTCCATTTTCAGATACTGTATAAATAATAGATCCCGCCGGTTGTTGCTTCCAGTTTTTAAAACCTACAGTATAAGAAAGATGGTTATCAAACTCATGAACATAGTCTAATCTAAGGTTGGTATTATACAACCATTTATCATTCACCCCTCTTTTAAAAGATAACAGGAAATTATCTTCCGATACAAATTGAAGATCCTGTCCGGGAATTTTTGTGTCATGCTGTATACTTGCCTTGATATAATTCAGCGGGTAACTATAGATAGATTTATTATTGAGTGAATAGGTTGTACTTAAATAATATTTCCATTGCTGATCTTTAAAACCATATGCCCCATAGGTTTCAAAATATAACCGCTTATTGAATTTGGGCGTGGTACGACCACCGAGCCTTAGTTTAAATCCTTCTACCGGATTAAAACTGTAGAAGGCAGCTGCCGGACCAATTTCAAAACCGCCTACTGATGTATACCCGGCTAACAGAAAACTAAGAAAAGCCAGGGTTCTTCTGAAAGAAGGCATTTTCTCCAGACTATCAATATTGTTGTACACTTTTGCTTCGGTACGCGTAAGTGTATCATGTCTGTTTTTCTCCCAATAACTATCCGGGTGTAAATTGGCTTTATCCATAGTAACCAAAGCCGGACCATCATATAAAGTATCCGGTTGTTGGTGATTGATCGTAAAATTTTTATAAGACACTGTTCTTTCCCCAAAGAACCCGGTACCCGAATTCTTCGTAACACTGGCGTCTGCCATGATATTACTTTTGCTCAGGTGATAGCGGCTATCCTCACTTTTTTCAAAATCAAGGTCAATATGTAATTCCCTCACCCA
>CAIWKU010000263.1 GCA_903913355.1 uncultured Bacteroidota bacterium
AAAAAAGACAATCAGGGTGCGCTTGTTCATACCCGAAGATAATAAATTGCCTGTGAGCCAGACCTGATTACTTTATTACCAGGTTATTGTTTTTTGTCTTGCTGATTCTGACGAGTCATCTTATATTACATCTTATAAATAGCTCCATATGCGATCAATCCTTGTCTTTTGTTTTAGCCTTCTCGCCATTACCATTTCAGCACAGAATTTTTATTTATTTGTAGGTACATACACTAGTGGTGCCAGTAAGGGGATTTATGTGTACGATTTTAACAGCAACACAGGTGACCTGAAATGGGTAAGTAATACAGATAGTTCCGCTAACCCTTCTTTTCTGGCTGTTGCAGCCGATGGAAAACATTTGTATGCAGTAAACGAGGTTAGCAGACAGCAATCAGGATTTATTGCGTCTTATTCATTTGATAAAAAAACAGGCAAACTGAGTTTTATCAATAAGCAATCCAGCGGAAGAGAAAATCCCTGCCATGTATCGATAACAAAAAATGGAAAATGGGTGGTAGTGGCTAATTATACAGGCGGCAGTCTCGCAGCATTTCCCGTAAATGCAGATGGTTCATTACAGCCATTTTCACAACATATTATTCATACGGGCAAAGGTGTGAATAAGGAGCGGCAAGAAAAAGCACATGTGCATTCTGTTTTCTTTTCACCAGATGAAAAATTTCTGTTCAGCCCCGATCTGGGAACAGACCAGGTTAGTATCTATCAGTTTACTCCCGGTAAAACACAGCCATTAGAATCGGCAGCTAATCCATTTATTAGTGCAGAGCCGGGTAGTGGCCCAAGACATCTTGATTTTTCTCCGGATGGCAAATACGTTTATCTGATACAGGAAATGAGCGGAACGGTTAGTGCTTTTAGTTATCAGCATGGCGAAATGAAGCTTTTACAAACCATAGCAACACATACTCCAGATTATACAGGACAACCCGGAAGTGCTGATATTCATCTGTCACCGGATGGAAAGTTCTTATACGCGTCTAATCGCGGACAGGAAAATAATATTGCCATTTTTTCTGTGAATACAATCTCTGGAAAATTAACCCCAGCGGGTTACCAATCAACCAATGGAGTACAGCCCAGAAATTTTATCATCGACCCTTCAGGAAGGTATTTGCTGGTAGCTAACCAGAAAACAAGCAATATTGTCGTATTTAAAAGAGATTCAAAAACCGGGCAACTTACTGCTACTGGGAAAGATATTGAGGTGCCGAATCCGGTTTGTTTGAAGATGGTATTGAGATAATGGTTTCCGGTTATAGTGAAAACAGTGAGATTTTTATTTTATTGTAAGCCTAACCTGCCTAATTGGCAAAAGGGTATATCGATTAGCTGATAAATACTTATCTTAACTCAACGATTGTTAACCATAACCCCTACTCATGCAAAACTGGAAAATCAAAGTATCCCTGTTCCTGAACTATTTTGTATTTGCTATTTTACTAAACAGTGTTGGAACCGTTATTTTGCAGGTTCAAAATAATTATGGTGTTACGCAAAGTGCTGCTTCTGTATTGGAAGCCTGTAAAGACTTGAGTATTGCCATTATTTCATTCTTGGTTTCCTCCTATATTACCCGGATAGGATATAAAAATGCGATGTTGGTTGCATTGGGTTTTATTACCATTATTTGCTGTATCATGCCCATGACTGCCAGTTTTGGAGCTACTAAATTATTGTTTATAGCAGTGGGTTCCAGCTTTGCGTTAATCAAAATGTCAGTGTATAGTACCATTGGGCTTGTTACCAAAAATGAGAAGGAGCATATCAGTCTGATGAATTTCATTGAATCATTTTTCATGATTGGAATTTTGACCGGCTATTTTGTTTTTAGCTATTTTGTTGATAATAATAATCCTCAATCTACCGCCTGGTTAAAAGTATATTACCTCCTGGGGGCCATATCATTGGTTGCTTTCCTTTTATTATTCAGCACCCGTGTGGATGAATCTTCCATCCATTCCGATGAAAAAGGTTCAATGATCAGCGAGTTTGGGCAAATGTTTCAACTGATGATCTCTCCTATTGTTTTGGCATTTATTTTCTGTGCGTTTTTTTATGTACTCATAGAACAAAGTATTATGAGTTGGTTACCCACCTTTAATAATAAAGTGTTGCTGTTACCTGCTGCATTGAGTATTCAGATGGCCAGTATTTTGGTTGGCTCAACGGCATTAGGTCGATTCTTAGCAGGTCTGGTACTAAAGAAACTAAATTGGTTTATTGTGTTGGCTGGATGTTTGGTATTAGCTGCAGCGCTGGTTTTGGTTGCTCTTCCGCTTGCACAGAAAGTTTCCGGTCAGCCCATTACTGGTTGGGGCACCGCACCTTTAGCGGCATTTATTTTTCCATTAATCGGTTTATTAATCGCACCAATTTATCCGGCCGTAAATTCGGTAATCCTGAGCACACTGCCGGTCCAAAAACATGGGCTTATGTCAGGCCTCATCATTATTTTTTCGGCATTAGGCGGCACCACAGGCTCCATCATAACCGGGTATATTTTTCAGCATTATGGCGGTCAAAATGCATTTTATTTTTCACTAATACCCATGGCTATTTTGATTATTTGCCTGTTCCTGTTTAAGAGATTACAAAACAAATTCAAACTCACCCACCCAACCCAAACAAAATAAAGCCGTATGCCAGGTAGCAGGTTTCTTTTTATTGAAAAACTATCACCCTTGTACGAAGATGTACAGTCCGGGGAAATTTTTGCTGATTCAAAATTCTTTGTTGACTGTATTCCTGCAATCCCCGCAGAGGAGATTCTCTCAAAATATGAAACGAATAAAAAATTACCTGGCTTTGATTTGAAGTCATTTGTAAAAGATCATTTTATATACCCGGCCGAATCAGATAATCATTACAGTTCAGCAAACAAATCCTTAACACAACATCTTTCTGGATTATGGGATGTATTAACACGAAAACCGGATATTGCTGCTGGCACCCTTATTACGCTTCCGCATCCTTATATTGTTCCTGGCGGTCGGTTTCGTGAAATCTATTATTGGGACAGCTATTTTACTATGCTGGGTTTACAGGTATCGAAAAGAATTGATATCATTCAGAATATGGTAGATAATTTTGCTTACCTGATAGACCAGATCGGACATATTCCCAATGGTAACCGAACCTATTATTTAAGCAGGTCGCAGCCACCATTTTTTGCATTCATGCTTACGGTATTGATGGAAGAAAAAGGAGATGCCGTTCTTACAAAATACCTCCCACAACTAAAAAAAGAATACTTATTCTGGATGGATGGCGTAACGACGCTAACAGAAATACAGCCAACTAACAGAAGAGTTGTGCGCTTGACGGATGGTAGTATTCTAAACCGCTATTGGGATGATTCAGACACACCCAGACCGGAAGCATTTATAGAAGATCAGCATACAGCTAAGAAAGCAGGTACTGCCCCGAAAATAATATACCGCCATATACGTGCCGCTGCAGAATCAGGATGGGATTTCAGTAGCCGTTGGTTTCGGGATGGTGTTAAAATGGAAACCATTCAAACGACGCGGTTAATTCCTGTAGACCTGAATTCTCTGTTATATTTTATGGAAACCCTGCTTGCAAAAGCATATGAAAAACAAGACCCGGAATTAAGCAGAGATATGCTTACCAAAAGCGAACAAAGAAAAGACGCAATCCAGGAATATTGCTGGAACGATGAAAAAGATTTCTTTTTCGATTACCAATTTGCTTATCAGCAACAAACAGCAATTTTTTCATTGGCAGCTGCTTATCCGCTTTTCTGTGGGTGCGCAAGCAAGAAACAAGCAGCAGGTGTAGCAGGGATTATTGAAGAACAATTTCTTTTTGATGGAGGACTGGTTACTACTCTGACTAAAACGGGGCAGCAATGGGATGCACCAAACGGATGGGCCCCCTTGCAATGGATCGCCTATAAAGGCTTGAAAAATTATGGACACAATAAGCTGGCGGACAAAATAAGAGCAAACTGGTTGACCAATAACGAAAAAATATTTGCATCCACGGGTAAAATGATGGAGAAATACAATGTAAACAATACCGAAAACCTTGCCGGTGGCGGTGAATATCCCAACCAGGATGGGTTTGGCTGGACTAATGGAGTTTACCTGGCACTATTGGTGGATGGAAAGAGTAGTTAAGTATTTCAATTATTTCTCAATGATGTTTTCTGTGTTTGTGGTGATGACTTTTCTGTTCTCTCAAAACTTTTTTCTCAATATCAACAGCCATTTTTCGCTGGTTCTGTAAGATACCAAGGCCAATCAGTCCGGCTCCAAAAATCAGGGAAACATATTGAATAATGAATGTTTCACCAACCAGGAACATTTGCATAAAAACGAAAATAAAAATAATAACACCCTGCAATATTATCAGGAAAGAATAGAATCGACATCTAACGATAATTGTAATCAATGTAATAGAACTGAATACGGCTACTGAAACCAGTAATATCCAACCCACTACTGAGTAGCTGTTTAGCAGGGTTCCATTAAGAAGATAAAAAGGCAGCCCCAAAGAATTACCTGTTGGGTCTATAATCATCTGATAGCTTGCATAATAAGCAGACAGGGCGGATATTAGCAGCAAAAAAATAGATAACTGGCGTGCAGTTTTCATGGCAGATCAATTGGGGGGTGGTTAAATCTACTGAAAATCTGCTAATTTCCAAAGCTTACAATAATTAAATCAGTGTTGAAAAATGAACCTGGATACTGGATTCACAAAAAGAGTCCCCAAGTAAACTCTTCCAAAAAATGGTTGCATTTGCAACCTATTTTTTTGCGCTTATCACTTCAATCGTAAAAACCAATACACTATTCGGCGGAATATCTTTACTCCGGCTTCGGATGGTATATGCTAATCCGGATGGAATAATAACCTGTATTTTACCCCCTACTTTACAAACCGGCAAAGCCAGTTGCCATCCTTTTATCAATCTTTTTAATGGGAAACTGGCTGGTTTTTCTTTGGTCTGGTCAAATACGGTTCCATCCGCTAATAAAGAGCCTTTGTAAAAAACCGTAACCGTATCGTTTATTGAAACATTTTCTCCCGAACCTTCTTTCAAAATTTGATAGTATACCCCATCCTTGGTACCTGTCGTATCTATTTTACCCGCAGCAATAGCCGAAAAAATCATCTGTCTGTCAATGGATGCTTGTTGCAAACTGTCAACATTTTTGCTCCAATCAATCAGGGGTCGTTTTCCGGTTGCATTCCGGTTAAACAATTCACCAAAATGCGTATTCGCAGGCTGAAAGCCGCCGTTCCATAAATAGAATGCATTTGAATTTACATCAATGCCGGCTCCATAATCAATTCTGTCGCCAGCTTTTCCGGTTGCATCATAGGAGAAATTACTTTGCGTTAATTCTGTCCATTTCCCATTTTCCTGCTGAATCCATTGATTCCCAAAGAAAGCTTTCCGCCGCAACTGGCCATTGATTCCATCAAAATTTTCATTAAAGGAGTAAAGACTTCGCAGGTATTTTCCGTCACGGGGAGCTTTAAAACTCGCAATCAGTTTCCATTTCTGTAATTCAGGTGCAAAGAAATAACCTGTATAGATAGTGGCATTTGCAATGCTATCCGTTAAGGCAGTTACCAGAAATTGATAGGTTTTACCTGTTTGCCACGGGTATACCCAATGACTATGCCCACCCGTACCTTCATTTCCAAATCCATCAGCAAAAACGCCATCTCCCTTGGCTAATAATTGTACTTTATTTGAGTCGGCAACTTTATTCCTGTCAACCGCTTCTTTACCCGCATCCCATACAGAAAAAATAACCCTTCTTTCCGTAAGACTATTTACCTGAATTCCGAAATATCCACGTGCAAAGCCGCATGCCATATAATAAGTATGAATCGGGTCTGCCCCCTCAGGTATCGTTACTTCATTATAGAAAGCCACAACTCTTGCTGTATCCGGAATGGGATATTTAAGATGCACAGAAGCCGCATTACGCCTGGATTTAGAGTTAAAATGAATATTCGTAACAGCTGTCCCATTTAACTCTATCGATTGGATATCTGCAATCGTCTTCCCTTTTTTAACAGGTGCAGAAATAGTCAAAGTATAAAAACCGGTATCCGTAACCGTAACGGAAGCCACATGTACTTTTTTAAATATTAGCGAATGTGGAACCATTACAGGGAAACTCTTTCCCTTAAATGAAACCGATATTTTATTACTTGCAGCATTGTTTTTTACATAGATATCAATACTCAGTTTTCCGGTGTTTCGGAGATAGAAAAAATATTGAATTTGCTGTTTGGTATCTGCCCAACCCTGTAAACCATTTTTATCATTAAAAAGATCAGCTTCATCTTTCTCTGCAGGAATCGCATAACCAGTGTTGGCTGGGATTTTTACAGATTGAGTATACCCACCCATTTGCAAAGAAACTAATATAACGAGCGCAGTAAAACGTAGCATGTTTTGGTTTTTGGTAACCAAACATAAGAAAAGAATAGTTCAGATAATCAACAGCATAAACAGTTTACCTGATCTGGGTTCATTTTAGTGATAATCTATCATTAAAAACATACCCTACTTATTTTTTAAGAGATCCCTGAACCAGTATCCTGAGTTTTTTACAGTGCGGAGTTGTGTTTTGAAATCGATATGGATCAGCCCAAACCTGGCATCAAATCCTTCAGACCATTCAAAATTGTCGGTAAGTGTCCAGGCGAAATAACCCTTAATATTTACTCCTTCCTTTTTGGCTTTGAGCACTGCGGAAATATATTGTTGAAAATAATCAATCCGGTTCTCATCTTTTATTTCACCATTTAAGAGGTGATCTTTAAATGCAGCACCGCTTTCGCTGATAATAATTTCTTTCACCCCGCCGTACAACCAATATCGTTTTATCATTCTGTGAAAACTGTCGGCATTGATTTCCCAACCCATCGCTGTGTAAGGAACATTTCTTGAGGATGCTTTTACCTCTGATGCATGCACATAAGGTATCAACGCATTGTATTTTACGGTAGTGGCAAAATAATTCTGGATTCCGATAAAGTCGAAATTGAATTTCATTCTTTCGGTGTATTTCCATGCTTTATTATGCATATGTATTTTCTCAAGCAGGGGGAAATTTTCTTCCTGCGGATAGCCTCTGCCCAGTGCCGGTTCTATAAATAATCGGTTTAATAAAGCATCGGTTCTTTTGGCCGCAAGTATATCGTCTTCTTTCTGGCTATAAGGCATGACTTCACTACAGGAGAAACTGGTGCCGATATGCGCTTTCTGAACCAGAGATCGGATGATACGGCCTCCTTCGGCCTGACATAATGCGGCATTATGCACCGCAGGAAGGAAATTTTTTAGCCCGATTTTCCCTGGAGCATGCTTCCCCAGCATATAGCCCAGAGAAGTAAAGCCCATGGGCTCATTTAAAATGATCCAGTTTTTTATTTTGTGTCCGAATTCTTCCGCACAAACATTCACATAACGAGAGAACCATTTTAGCATCTGGTGACTGGTCCAGCCCCCGTTTTTTTCCAGTTCATAGGGAAGATCCCAGTGATAGAGTGTAACATAAGGTATTAACCCAAGGGCAAGACATTCATCTATCAGTTTATGATAAAATGCAATCCCTTCTTTATTAATGCGCCCGGTACCTTCCGGTAAAATACGGCTCCAGGAAAAAGAAAAACGGAAAACATTGAAACCCAGGGCTTTGGTCAGGAGCAGATCATCTTTGTACCGATGATAAAAATCGCAGGCTTCATAAGGTTTTACTCCTCCTTTGATTTTTCCCTGTCTGCGTGAAAAAATATCCCAGATAGATAACCCACGCCCGTCAATATGATAAGCCCCCTCATTTTGGGCTGCCGCAATGGCCACACCCCATTGAAAATCAGGGCCAAATGAATTTGCGTGTAATTTGGAATAAGGTGGGTGCAATGGATTCATTTATACAAAAGTGGCCATATTCGGCCTATTGCTAATATTAATAAATGATTATTTCTCAAGGTAGCAGAATTAATTTTTTCTAAAAAATTAATCAAACGTTTGTTTAATTCAAACATTTGTTTAAACTTTGCCTTTTCAATGGGAAGTCCATGAGTAACGATAAAAAAGACCATATCCTCAATGTAGCCATTGAGCTGTTCGCTGAAAAGGGATTTGAAGGTAGTTCTATCCGTGATCTGGCTGCGAAAGCAGATGTAAACGTGGCCATGGTGAATTACTATTTTGGTTCGAAAGACAAGCTTTTCGAAGCCTTGATTGAGCAAAAAGCGGGATTTATGCGTGGAATATTGGACGAATTACGCACCAATACCAGCTTAACAGAAATCCAAAAAATAGACCATATAATTGAAAAATATGTGGATCGCTTTTTCTCGCAGCCATTATTTCATAAAGTATTGCAACAGGAAGTATTGGTTTCCCAAAGAGCCAGTATGCATGAACATGTGATTGGTCTTTTTGTTAAAAACACGGAAGATGTCGTAGCCATTATAGAAAAAGGGATCAGGAAAAAAATATTTAGGAAGGTAGACCCGCAACTCACCTTTTCTTCTATAGTAGGTACGATTAATCATGTTATGATGTCAAAAACTATGTGTATGAAAATGCTGAATAAAGACCCCGGGTATGACCCATATAAAGATGAACATTTTAAGAAAAGATTATTGATACACCTGAAACAGATGATTCACGCACATTTATTAATCAACAACGACCTATAATTATCAAGCAATGGAACAGCAAGCAACTGAACAAACCCCGAAAAAATCACCCGTTCGCACCATTATTATTACACTGGTGCTTCTTGTAGCAGCCTACTTTGGATATAAAAAAGTAAGCTATATTTTAACACATGAAACAACAGACAATGCACAGATAGAAACCCAGATCACACCCGTACTACCCCGTGTGGCTGGCTATGTGAAGAACATTGCTGTTAACGACTACGATTCTGTAAAAACAGGACAATTAGTAGTAGAACTGGATGATGCAGAATTGCAAACCCAACTGCTTGAGATGGAAGCAGATTACAAACAGGCAGAAGTAGATGTTGTTAATGCACGCGCTGCCTTGAATAATGCCCTGGTTACCCTTAAAGTAAATAAAGGTAGTATTCAATTGAGTGATATGCGTATGCAAAAAGCATTGGATGATCTGAAAAGAGATCAGAGTTTGTATGCAGACCAGGCGATTACTAAAAAACAACTGGACGATAGTAAATTCAATGTTGAAACCACTACCCAGCAATTGACAAACAGTAAAACAGATCTTACCGCAGCAGAAAGCCGGATTGCTGTATTACAATCCGCTATTGAAAAAGCAAATGCAGGTTTGGGTGTGAAAAAAGCCAAAATTGAACAGACCAAACTAAAAATTACGTATACAAAAATCTATGCCCCTCAAGCCGGTAAGATTGGAAAAAAGAATGTGTCAGAAGGACAATACGTTCAAGCTGGCACTCCCTTATTTTCTATTGTGAATGATACCACTTACTGGATTGTAGCCAATTTTAAAGAAAATCAGTTAAGAAAACTTTATCCTGGTAAAATAGTAGATATAGAAATAGATGCATTCCCCGACCTGCAACTCACCGGAACCATTGAAAGTCTGAGTGAAGCAACCGGAGCTAAATTTTCATTATTACCTCCAGATAATGCAAGTGGCAATTTTGTAAAAGTAACGCAAAGGGTGCCCGTAAAAATTCAGATCAATGATGTTGCTAAATACAGATCTAAACTGAGAGCCGGACTAAGTGTATTTGTGAGTGCGGATATAAAATAACCTGACCCAATTCTAAACAGGCCACTTGTAAATAAGTGGATGGGAAAAATTAATAAGTATGGCAACGCCTAAAGGATTTGCGAGAGCAATTATTGTAATCACGACTGTGACCGCCGCAGTGATGGAGCTGATAGATACTTCCATCGTTAACGTGGCACTGAGTGATATGAGCGGGAGCCTGGGTGTGAATATTGAAGATATCAGCTGGGTAATTACTTCCTATGCCATTGCCAACGTAATCATTATTCCACTTACCGGGTTTCTTGCAGAGTATTTTGGAAGAAAAAATTATTATATCGTTTCGATGATCATTTTTACTGCCGCATCTTACATGTGCGGACAGTCAACCACCCTTGTAGAAATCATTATCTGGCGGTTTATTCAAGGTGTAGGAGGTGGGGCATTGCTTTCTACTTCTCAGGCAATTTTGTTTGATGCGTTTGAACCTAAAGACAGGCCTATTGCATCAGGATTGTTTGGAATGGGGATTGTTCTCGGGCCAACGCTCGGGCCTACACTCGGTGGATATATTATTGATCATGCTTCCTGGCCCCTGATATTCATGATCAATATACCGATCGGTATCATTGCTACTTTTCTTTCTTTCACTTTTATTGATAAAAAAGAAGGTGAGGGAACCAAGAAAAAAGAAATCAAGATCGATTATACGGGTATTCTATTGCTAATGGTAGGCATAGGTTGTTTACAATATGTATTGGAACGGGGCGAGTCTGAGGACTGGTTCAGCAGTTCCATCATACAGGTAACTTCTGTGCTTGCTTTTGTAGGGATGGCAGGTTTTATCTGGTATGAATTATCAATTGAAAAACCCGCTGTTAACCTGAGAGTACTCGGTAACCGTAACCTTGCTTTTACTACCATTTTTACATTTGTAGTAGGTTTGGGGTTATTTACTTCCGTATTTGTATTCCCTGTTCTTGCCCAACGAACGCTTGGTTTTACAGCTTATGAAACAGGTTTAACTTTACTGGCCCCTACCCTGATTACAGTGCTGATGATGCCTATTATCGGAAAAGTAATGAGTAAGGGTGTATCACCCATACCCTTTGTTGTAATTGGGTTCCTGCTCTTTGCAGCGTATTCCTGGATGAGTTCAGAAGTTAGTCCTGATGTAGGTAAATGGGATTTCTTTATACCACTGGCTTTACGTGCTGTTGGGATTAGTATGGTTCAGCTACCCTTAATCAACCAGGCAGTAGCGGGTTTGCAACCAAAAGATTATCCTTCCGGTATCGCTTTAAATAATATGATCCGGCAATTGGGTGGAGCGTTTGGGATTGCATTGGCAAATAATTATATCGCACATCAGTATGCGCAACACAGGTATGATCTTGTAACAAAAGTTACGGGTGAATCTCAAATGTTTCTGGATAGAAGTAATACGATAGCTCAGGGATTTATATCCCGTTCAGGAGATTTGGCCGGATCAGGTACTAAAGCGTTGGCCACTATTAATAATATTGTAGACAGACAGGCATATTATTTATCCTATCTGGATACTTTCCGGCTCATCACGATATTTTTTATTCTAGTAATCCCATTGGTTGCATTCTTACGGGTAAAAAAGAAATCAAAATCCGAAGTAGCGGCAGCCATGAAAGCAGCCGCAGATTCTCATTGAGTCAATACTAAAAAACTGGTTACATTAAAATAGTAAAAGTAGAAGCTAATAAAATGAAAAAGATACTTATTACATCATTCACAATTCTGACTGCCTTAACGCTACAGGCGCAGGTTACTGTGAACCCTGAATTAAAAAATCTGATCGGTCAATCTTTCGGTTATTTTCCGAAAGTGAAAGAGATTCAGAATACCGTGATTACCGCAGAGGAAAAAGTAAGCTTAACGCAGCTAAACAGGTTCCCGGAATTAACCGGAAATGCACAATATGCCTTTGTTGAACCGAAGATTGTACTTCCATTAAACGGGCAAAATTTTCAGTTTGCCCCAGTGAATAATCTGAGCGGTTCTTTAAATGCCAGCTATGCACTATTTGATTTTGGCAGGTTACAGGCAAATGTTGACAGGTCAAAAGACGATCTTCAGTATGCAAAACACAATGTAGAGTATGTGAAAGCACAGTTGGCATTTCAGGTAGCAACTATCTATTATAATATTGTTTATCTGCAAAAAGCCATCAGTATTCAGGACAGCGTACTTAGTTTTCTGAATGATAATAAAGTAATTATTGAAAGTCAATTAAAAAATGGTACCGCATTACGAATTGATCTTTTGAATATTCAGGCATCGATCGATAATGAAGAGAATCATAAGATTGATCTGAAAAATGCTTTACAGAAACAGATCAACCTGCTTGACTACTCTACAGGTAGCAAACAAAGCAATGGAAAAATATTTGATTTTGATGTTACACTAACAGATGCCGGTAATGCCCTTGGGTTGGCACAGACCAATAATCTTGATTTTCTGCTGGCAAAAGATAAAATAAAACAGGCCGAAAGTGATTTAGCTATCGTAAAACTGGCAGATAAACCAACGGTTGGTGTACAAGCTGCCGCAGGTATTAAGAATGGATATGTTCCCTATGTAAATGATTTACGTTTTAATTACATGGCAGGTGTTTCTTTATCTATTCCGATTTATAATGGAGGGAAAAATAAACAACAGCAGAAATTACAACAGAACATCATTAAGCAGAACCAGATGGCTGTGGAAACCTTAAGCAGCAATTATAAAAAAGATATCGAACAGGCATTAACCGATGTAGCTTCTAATTTGGAAAGAATTAAAAATACGGTAGGGCAGATTGAATCGGCTAAAGCGGCACAGGTGCTGGCCATGAACCGGCTAAAAAGCGGAACTGCTACTAATCTCGAAATTACAAATGCCAGTACCAATGTCCAAAGGGCTGCCTTAACAAAACTCCAGTATGAGTTCCAACTTTGTCTGGCAAAACTGGAATTAACAAGATTAATGGGATATCAATATTGGTAGTGTTCAGGCTGTTAGGGAAAGATTTATTTGTAATTTATCCCTAA
>CAIWKU010000264.1 GCA_903913355.1 uncultured Bacteroidota bacterium
AGGACTGGCAAATCCGTGCCAAACGGCAGGGTGCACAGAGCGTAGGGTGTATGGTGCACAACAATTGATTGTGGGCATGTATTATCGGGTTAGTGATGCTATCATACCTGTTTTTGGATACCAGGTAAATGATCTTCGTTTTACCATTAATTATGATGCTACGGTTTCGGTTTTGGGTAATCTGAATGGAACCCGGGGTGCTTATGAATTGTCCATCATTAAAACCGGGATTTTTCCAAGTAAATCTACAAGTGCAATCCGTTGTCCAACGGTGCGATTCTAAATTTTGTCTCATCCACTTCATTGAGTCGTGCCAATTCTGCCAAAGTAATACGGAAGGCTGCAACCTTATTCCTGTATTTATCCCGCTTAATTTTTATCTTGCGTGTCAGTAAACCTTGCTTATGAAATATCTACCCTTAAACCCCGAGATTTTTATTAATAACAGAAAACGATTTACAAGGCAAATGTTGCCCAATAGTATTGCTGTATTTGTGAGCAATGATGAGTGGCCCTCTAATGGAGATGCGATTCATACATTTAAACAAAACACGAATCTTTTTTGGCTAAGCGGGATTACCCAGGAAGATTCGATGGTGATCCTGTTCCCGGATTGTCCAGATCCAAAATACCGGGAAGTATTGGTATTGGTAAGGCCCAACGAGTTAAAAGAAAAATGGGATGGGAAAAGATTGCGTGTAAAAGAAGCTTTTGCGATTTCAGGAATGGCAACGGTGGTATGGGCCGATAGTATTGATGCTTTATTGCAAACCTGGATACACCTGGCCGATACTATCTATCTTGACACCAATGAAAATGATAGAAAAGCATCCTCTATTCGCAGCAGGCAATATCGTTTTGCTGATGAAATAAAATCTGCTTATCCTTTACATAATTACCAACGGGCCGCAAAGATCATGAAAGAGTTGCGGAGTATTAAAACAAAGGAAGAAGTAGAAGTGGTGCAAAAAGCCATTGATATTACGGAACATACTTTCCGCCGTTTATTAACTTTTATACAACCGGGCGTAAATGAATATGAGATAGAAGCAGAGATATTTCACGATTTCTTAATGCAAAGGGCCACCGGCCCCGCTTACAACAGTATTATTGCCAGTGGCGATAATGCCCGAACCCTTCATTATGTATCCAATAATTCTGAATGTAAGGATGGAGATTTGATATTGATGGATTTTGGTGCCGAATATGGTGGATATTGTGCAGATCTTACCAGAACAGTTCCGGTAAATGGTAAGTTTGGCAGAAGACAAAAAACGGTCTACAATGCCTGTTTGCATTTACACAATTATGCAAAAAGTATTTTAAAACCGGGTATTTCCATAGTGGCGTATACAGAAAAAGTAGGAGAGGAAGCCACTCAACAATTCCTGAAAATTGGTTTGCTGCGTAAATCAGAAGTAAAGAATGAAGACCCGGAAAACCGGGCTTATCGAAAATACCTGTATCATGGAATTTCGCATCATTTAGGGCTCGATGTGCATGACCTGGGAACGCGTACGGAACCCATCAAACCGGGAATGTTATTTACCATTGAGCCCGGAATTTATATTGAAGAAGAAAAAATGGGTGTTCGCATTGAAAACAATTTTTGGATCACCAGAAATGGTAATATTGATTTAATGAAAAATATTCCCATTACTGTAGAAGAGATTGAAGCTTTGATGAAAAGAAAATAGCCATTTGCGAAGAAAAGCCCGATGCGCGATTGATCATTATTTAATTTATTTATGAAACAGATACCGAATATTTTTACGCTTTTGAATCTATTCTTTGGTTGTATCGCCATTGTACTGATTATGCAGCCAGGTATTACTCTTTCTGCTGATAGCAATGGAGATAACCTGGTGGCTTTGCCTGAGCGTGTTGGATATGCGGGTTTGTTTATATTTCTTTCGGCGATCATCGATTTTTTAGACGGGTTTGTAGCCAGACTGCTGAAAGTTCCTTCAGAAATGGGAAAACAATTGGATTCACTGGCAGATGTTGTCAGTTTCGGAGTTGCACCGGGTTTGATTGCCTATCAGTTTTTACGGTTAAGCTTTGCCCAGCAGGCAGATGGATTGGATACTGGATTTTTCTGGTTATTACCTGCGTTTATTCTTCCTTGTGCGGGGGCATTCCGTTTGGCCAGGTTTAATACAGATCCTGGACAGAGTACAGGTTTCAAAGGAGTACCCATACCTGCCGTTGGCTTGCTATTTGCATCCTTTCCTTTGATCTACTGGTATACTTCTCAAAACTGGGTGGCGCAATTGTTATTGAATAAATGGTTCTGGTATGGTGCAGTATTGGCGACCAGTTATTTAATGATCTCCAAAATCCCTATGCTGGCTTTGAAATTCAAAGATTTTAGTTTTAAAAAAGCCATTCCCTTTCTATTAATAGCCCTGGTGGCTTTGATAGGCGGTTTATTTTTTGGCTGGCTGGCCGTGCCAATTAGCTTTATTGCCTATGTAATTCTATCTTTGACCATTAAACAACCATAGTATCATGATCTATAATGTACAGATTAAAGTAATGCCGTTAAAAGACTTATTAGATCCACAGGGAAAAGCCGTGATGGGTGGTTTACAAAACCTGGGATTAAACGGCGTTTCAGATGTACGGGTAGGTAAACATATTACCTTACAGATAGACGCTTCCTCCGAAACTGCCGCCAAGGCAGTTGCCGAAGAAGCCTGTAAAAAATTACTCGCCAACCCGGTTATGGAGTTTTATGAGATTGAAATGATTAATTGAGGATAAGCTAAGCCAACAGCCAATAGCCAACGGCCAGCACCCCATACCCAAAAGCAACCTCCAAGCCAAAACCCTACCCTTGCTCTACCTTGTTCCCACACCACTCGGAAACCTGAAAGATATCACCCTTCGTTCATTGGAAGTGTTGAATCAGGTGGATGTGATTTTGTGTGAGGATACACGTACTTCTTCTAAGTTGCTGAATCATTATCATATTCAGAAACCATTATCTCCTTATCATCAGCATAATGAACATAAGATTGTAACGCATATTGTTGACCAGATACGGTCAGGGAAAACAATGGCCCTGATTACCGATGCGGGTACCCCGGGTATTTCAGATCCGGCATTTTTATTGGTCAGAGAATGTATACGACAGGAGGTAAAAGTGGAATGTTTACCCGGAGCCGCAGCTTTTGTTCCGGCATTGGTGAACAGTGGTATACCTACCAATCGGTTTGTTTTTGAAGGGTTTCTACCATTAAAAAAAGGAAGACAAACCCTGCTAAAGCAATTGGCCCTCGAAGAAAGGACTATGATTTTTTATGAGAGCCCCATGCGACTGGTTAAAACCCTGGAAGAGTTTATTGGATATTTTGGATCAGAACGTGCCTGCAGTGTAAGCAGGGAACTAACCAAATTATTTGAAGAAAATAAAAGAGGAACCCTGGCAGAAGTAGCCGCTCATTTCAAAGCCAAAGCGGTAAAAGGCGAGATCGTGATAGTAGTAGCCGGGAAAGAAGATTGATTTTTAAGCCTTGCTAACCAAATAGGCATCATACATATCATTTTTTTCCTGAAATTTATCGTTCTTAAAGCTCCCCGACCATGATTAAAAAATTACCCGTTTCCCTTTTCTTTTTTTTCGTGTTAATGCAGGTAACCAAACTGTTTGCGCAACCAGACAGATGGCAGCAACGAATCAAGTATTCCATCAATGTAAATATGGATGTAGTTACCAATCGCTTTACCGGAACAGAAAAGCTGGAATACACGAATAATTCGCCTGATACTTTAACAAGGGTATTCTTTCATTTATACTGGAATGCATTTCAGCCCGGAAGCAGTATGGATGTAAGAAGTATTGAATTGGGTAAAACCCAATTGGCCGAACCCCGCAGAGGCAGTGATGGATTGGATTGGGATGCACGTGTAAAGGATCGCATCAGTAAATTAAGTCCCGAAGAAATTGGCTACCAGAAAGTAAACAGCATTAAAATCAATGGGGTCTCACAGGTACTGAAAGAACATGAAACCATTTTAGAAGTGGTATTGACCAAACCCATTTTGCCAAAATCAAAAGTGCAGATGGAGGTTGATTTCCAGGCCCAGGTACCATTACAAATCAGAAGAAGCGGAAGGGATAATGCAGAAGGTATCCGGTATAGTATGAGTCAGTGGTATCCAAAAATGGTGGAATATGATTACCAGGGATGGAATGCCAATCCTTATATTGCCCGTGAATTTTATGGGGTATGGGGCGATTTTGATGTGAATATTACGATCGATAAAAATTATATGGTTACGGCGGGAGGAGATCTGCAAAACCCGAATGAAGTAGGTTTTGGATATGAAACACCCGGTACTACGGTTAAACCAGCAAGTGGTACAACCAAACTATGGAAATGGCAGGCGTATAATGTGCATGATTTTGTTTGGGCCGCAGATCCAAATTATAAAATGATTACCCGAACAACGAAAGACGGACCATTATTACGCTTTGTATATAAAGCAGTGGATTCATTGGAAAAACGTTGGCAAAATGTAGCGGATACTACTGCACTGGCTTATCCCATCATTGCTAAAACCTTTGGTGCCTACCCGTATAAAACCTATACGTTTATTCAGGGGGGAGATGGGGGTATGGAATATCCGATGGCAACACTGATTAAAAACGCCAGTATCGGTACGGCATTGCATGAGTGGATGCATAGCTGGTACCAGATGATGATGGGAACCAATGAATCTTTATATCCCTGGATGGATGAAGGGTTTACGGATTATTCGAGCACACGCGTAATGGCTACTTTACGGAACCTGAAAGGCTTTTGGTTCAATGGAGCATATCGTGGGTATTTTGCACTCGCCAAAAGCGGATACGAAGAACCCGCAAGTACGCATTCAGATCATTATAATACCAACTATGCGTATAGCAGTGCCGCCTATAGTAAGGGGGCCGTTTTTATGGCACAGTTAGGATATATTGTGGGAGATAGTGTTCGGGATAAAATTTTACTTTCTTATTATAACCAATGGCGGTTTAAACATCCGAATCCAAACGATCTGATCAGGGTAGCAGAAAAAATAAGTGGTATGGAGCTGGACTGGTATAAAGAATACTGGATCTATACTACCAAAACCATTGATTATGCTGTGGGAAGTATTGATGTGAAAGATGGCAAAACACAGATCTCGCTAAAGCGTGTTGGCAAAATGCCAATGCCGATTGATGTTTTACTGACGTTTAAAGACGGCACACAGGAATTGCATTATATACCCCTGAACCTTATGTATGGTGAGAAACCTGCAGAGGATAATACGCCTAGAACCGTGCATACAGAATGGCGTTGGACACATCCGGAATATACTTTTGAAACCAGTAGAAATATCAAAGATTTAAAATCTATTGAAATTGACCCTAGTCAAAGATTGGCGGATATTAACCGGTCAAATAATAAACTGGTGATACCTGATTAAATTGTATGAGTGCTCCGTCCTGTAAGGAACGGGGCACTCATACAATTATTTAGCTGCATGAATCACAAATTTTTCCTGGAAATATTCTTCCGGAAAAATTTTGTAGATAGGCATCATTTTGGGGCGAAGACCGCTTTCAAATATTTCCTGCGCCAGATCACCACCTTTTAAACAGATTAACCCATTGGCGATAGATTCGCCACCGGCTTTTTTTCTGAGAAGGGGTGCGCTCCATTTCCATAAATCCTTCACAGGAGCTACTGCCCTGGAGATGGCGAAGTCAAATTTTCGATTCTTAATCTCTTCTGCACGGGTATGTTGTATGGTAATATTCGTGATACCTGCCCCTTCGCAAACAGCTTCTACCACTTTTAATTTCTTGGCAATACTATCTACCAAATGAAACTGTACTTCCGGATAGAAAATGGCCAGCGGCACACCCGGAAACCCACCTCCGCAACCAATATCAATTACCTGTGTACCAGGTTTAAAATCGGCAATGGCGGCAATGCTTAATGAATGTAGCACATGGTGCAGGTAGATACTATCAATATCTTTCCTGGAGATCACATTGATCTTTGCATTCCATTCGTTATACAACTCTTCCAGGGCAGCAAACTGGGCTATTTGCTTTTCAGTAAAATCGTCGAAATAGCGTAAAATCAATCCCAGTTTTTGCGGGGTGCTTTCCATATGGCAGGAAGGGTAAATAGGTAATAAAAGAAAATCCAGATATCCAGGAACAGAAACCAGGGCCAGAGATCACTCTCATTCAGTTTTTTCATCCCTTTAAAAAATACAATAGCCTGAATTAAAAAACGTACCCCATAAACAGCCAGAGGTATCCACCAGTTATAAAAAATCATCGTAACTGCCAGTAGTGGATACAACAGGAATAATGTGATCGAATAAAGCCCCAATAAAAATTTGTGTTTGGGTTTATAGTATCGACTGGTTGTATAATGCCTATATTTCTGCGTCATCCAGTCACTCCATCTTTTTTTAGGTTCACTGATCGTATGCGCATCTTTGTCAATTACGATGGAAGTATTGGAAGCCGTAGCCACCTGGTTAATAAACAGGTCATCATCGCCACTGGGGATCTGGTTGATGGAAGAAAAGCCTTTGTTACGCAGAAACACTTGTTTTTTATAACTCAGGTTTCTGCCCACACCCATATACGGCACACCTGCCAAAGCATAAGAAAGATACTGGATAGCGGTATGAAAGGTTTCGAAGCGAATCAGTTTATTCAACAATCCGGGCCTTTTTTGATAAGCACCATAGCCCAATACGATTTCCGTATCATCTGTATAAGCTCCCTGCATTTTCTGCATCCAGAATTCGGAAGCGGGTATACAGTCGGCATCAGTAAGTAGTACAATTTCGTATTTGGCACTTTTAATTCCGATAGATAGAGGAAATTTTTTCCCGCTAATCATTTTGGCTTCCTGGGTAAGCTGGATATGGTTGATGTTTTTAAAAGACTGTTTAAACTCATCAATCACATATTTCCCATCATCCATTGAATTATCATTTACCACCACTACTTCGTGAGAAGTTCGATAATCCTGCACCAATACACCCGGTAAATTCTTGGCCAGGTTATCTGCTTCATCCCTGGCGCAGATAACTACAGAAACCGGATGTTCGGATGTATTTTCTTTTGCAGGGATTTTATAAGTAGCCAATCTGCTGAAAAAATACAGGTAATAAAACACCTGGATAGCTATTACCGAACAAAAACTGTAAAATAAAATATCCAACAGGACGGGCGGTATCATCATCCGGCAAAAATAATGCTTTAGACTATAGATTAGGCAAGGATATCCATCTGGCTAAAAACAGTTGATAAGAGGTTGATTAAAGTAAGGAAACAGGTACAGTTATTATTATAATACGTAAAAATAAGCAACGATTTTGCATGTTATAATATTCACATAACTTGAATAAGTTGTTACTAGTCAAATGAATACCTTTACAAGCAGTAGCGCAACGAACGCAATGAACCGCAATGTTCGCAAAGGAATTCCAAAGTAGTGTAAGGCTTTTTCACTTACAAACCGGGTAAGATTTATTCCAAACCATCTTATTCCTATTTTTGCGGATGGCTGAATTGGAATTTACACTGGAAGCAACAGAAAATAGCTCTAAGGCAAGGGCAGGTACCATCAAAACAGATCATGGCGAAATTGCTACT
>CAIWKU010000265.1 GCA_903913355.1 uncultured Bacteroidota bacterium
GATTAATTCCTAAAATACTTTTCGGGTTCTTTACTGCATCAACTACATTTTCAACAACAGAGGCTAACGAGATTGTTTTATTCTCTCTTTGTTCCTTATTTCTAAAAGCAAATAATACCACAACAATGGCCAGTAACGGCAAAATAATTAGTCTCCGTACATAACTGAATCGAGGGTTTTGCTGATTGTTCAGCATTTGTAACCTTCTTTTAATAGAAGAAAAAAAGAAAGGATTGGTCAGTAAAAAATGCTGGCGGGGATAGGCGGCCAGTAAAAGCATCTGGGCCAAAGAAGCGGTATCTCCATTTTGTACTGCCCGGTTATCCGCAATAAATTCATGGATCATACCCATTTCTTTTTTCAGGAGCCAGAAAAAAGGATTGAACCAGCCTACTACCAGCATACCCTGTATCATCAATTTATCGATGGAATGTTTTTGTTGTACATGGGTAAGTTCATGTTTGAGTACCTGCTTACCCGATTCGCTGCTGATATCGATTTCTTCGTTCCAGAAGATATAGCGGAAAAAAGTAAACGGAGTGCCTTTGGCATTTGTCAATATCAGATACACCTCTCCTACCGATTTACAGGAATGGGTTTGTAATAAACGATAGATTCTATACAAAGCAAGGACTATGCCCGCTAATAAAATAAAAGAAACCGAAAAATAAATACCGCTGGCTAGCATATCCCATGACCATTGAAATCCTTTGTTTAGGTTTTCATCCATGGCCGAATTATTATTGGCTACCAGGGATAAAAACTGAATCATGGTTGGCTCTTCGGTTTCCACCGGATGGCTCCATCTGATCTTGATCAATGGAATGATCCAGGAAAGGATTGCTACGGCCAGCAGGTAAAAACGATTGTACTGGTGAAAACGTTTGTTACGCAGCACCAGCCAGTAATATCCCATCATCAAACCACTGCATAGCACCACTTGTAAAAAGTAATAGGCAATCGGTAGCATGGTATTTATTTTTTATGATGTTTGATCTGTTGTAAAAGCAATTCCAGTTCTTTTACACTGATATCTTTCTGTTTTACCATAAACGAAACCGCATCACTAAACGAACCTTCAAAATACCCTTCTACCAATGTTCTAATGGTACTGGATGAATAGGTTTCCTTAGATACCAAAGGATAATACTGGTGTACCCTGCCGATGGGTGTTACCCCTACAAAGCCTTTGTCAACCAGAATTTTCACAATAGTGGCAATCGTATTCGAATGCGGTCTCGGCTCAGGCTGCGCCTCGATAATGTCTTTGAGGAAAGCTTCTTCCAGCTTCCAGATACTTTGCATGATCTGTTCCTCTGCTTTTGTTAATGGTTTCATTGGGGGAATTATTTCTTAGGGTAAATATATAAACTAATTATTTAGTTTACAAACTATTTTTTTAGTCGATCAAATTGCGGATGGGCCATTGTATTGTAGCAGTAGGATATTCCAATTGATCACAGGATATAACTGATTAAAACATATATAATTAGTAACCATCTGCTGTTAGGCTATGTACTCAGGATTTGAAAGATTTTGAAAACCAAAAAAACAGTCAATACAAATTCTTGGTCAAATACCCGATATCCATTCAGTTTGAAAGGATGTAGTTGCATAATATTAGGATAGGCATAAAGCTGAATTTTTACAGTATACCTAATTAGCAGTACCTATTACGAATGAAAAGAATCGCTTTTCTTATCAAAAAAAATTATCTTTAGCAAACTTTGGAAGGATGATAAACCATTCATTACTTCAGTAATCCCCAACTCGCCGTTTCGTACGGCATTCTTTAGAAAACTTTATAGAGATATTATAGAGACCTTATAGAGACCCTATAGAGACCTTATAGAGACTTTATAGGGAATCGGGTTGTAATTACCCTCGTATATGTGCCGTATATCCTTTTAGTACCAGAATTATTTGCTTTCATTCTCCTATTTGCCTATAATTACCCAGCTGGCCGGATACACGAAGCGGATTAAAAGAAAACTAAACGCAAATACGACTCAAATACAACCGAAATACAAAGCAAATAGCATGAAGACCATTGCCAATAGCCAATGGCCAAAAGCAAATTTCCCATTACCAATCTTATCGTAATTTGCACTTACCCTATTCAAAACAGGCCAAAGAATGAAATACTATATTATTTCCGGAGAAGCAAGTGGCGATTTACATGGCAGTAACCTGGTGAAACAAATATACCTGCTCGATCACCAGGCTGATATTCGTTGCTGGGGTGGAGATTTGATGCAATCGGCCGGGGCTTCATTGGTAAAACATTATAAGGAACTTGCATTTATGGGTTTTGCGGAAGTAGTGAAAAACCTGCCTACGATTTTACAGAATATCGATTTCTGCAAACAGGATATTCTTGCCTGGCAGCCGGATGTATTGATATTGATTGATTACCCTGGATTTAATCTGCGTATTGCAGAATGGGGTAGTAAGAAAGGATTTAAGATTGTGTATTATATTTCTCCGCAGGTATGGGCATGGAAAGAGAACAGGGTAAAAAAAATGAAGCAGTATATTCATAAGATGCTCTGTATTCTTCCTTTCGAAAAAGACTATTATAAAACCAAATGGAACTGGGAAGTAGACTATGTTGGTCACCCTTTGGTTGAAGTAATTGAAGCGAAGAAAGCAGATCCCAACCCTACTCCGCCTTTAGCCGGACAAACCAATAACCTGATCGCTCTTTTACCGGGAAGCCGCAAACAGGAAATTGCCAAGAAACTTCCCATCATGTTGGAAGTAGCGAAATCTTTTCCGGATTATCGTTTTGTGGTGGCCAAAGCACCCGGACTGGAGAATGCGTTTTATGAGCCCTTCATGGCCGCTTATCAGAATGTAGATTCAGTTCGAAACAAAACCTATGATTTGTTATTAACCGCGAAAGCCGCATTGGTAACCAGCGGA
The DNA here is from genome assembly GCA_903913355.1 of uncultured Bacteroidota bacterium. Taxonomy (GTDB): domain Bacteria; phylum Bacteroidota; class Bacteroidia; order Chitinophagales; family Chitinophagaceae; genus Sediminibacterium. The sequence continues at coordinate 2,926 of CAIWKU010000265.1, forward strand.
ACAGCCACATTGGAAACTGCCTTATTTGGAGTACCCGAAGTAGTTTGTTATAAAGGCAGTAATATCAGTTACCAGATTGCCAAACGCCTGATCAAGATCAAATATATTTCGTTGGTGAACCTGATCATGGACAAAGAAGTGGTAAAAGAATTGATCCAGGAAGAATTAACCAGTACCAACCTCGTAAAAGAACTCACGTCACTTCTTACCAATGAATCCAAAAAAGAGGGGTTACAAAAAAATTATACCGATCTGAAAGAATTATTATCCGCCGGCGGTCATGCCTCTGCTCAGGCAGCTAAAATTATCTATGATTACCTAAAGCCAACAGCCAATAGCTAACAGCCAATATCAATTGCTACATCATCACCTGAACAAAGGCAAAATCACCAGTTTAAAAAGAATAATCATCAGCGCCACCAAAAACATGATCAGGGAAATCCGGTTCATTCCATGCATGTATTTCATCCATTGTGTTCGGGGTTCATTGGGATCCCTTTTCTTGATATACAA
>CAIWKU010000266.1 GCA_903913355.1 uncultured Bacteroidota bacterium
AAAAAATGGATGGGGCTGCATGGTATAACTGAGGCGCCTGCTCAATTTTTTTGAAGGGCAGTTGATAAGCTTCTGCAAAAAAGGAAGCAGTGGATAATGCCCGGTTTGCAGGACTGGAAATAAATGCATCAATAGCAATCTTCTTCTCCAACATCCGTTTGGCCATCAAAGGGGCATCTTTTTTTCCCCGCTCATTCAGGGGGCGATCAAAATCAGCCTGCCCAATTTTTGCCCAGCTACTTTTCGCGTGGCGTATAACTAATAATTGCTTCACAAGCAAACTTACAAAAACCCCACTTACATTTGTGGTGATGGCGATTACCCAGGTATCTATTGATGAATTTTTAACACTCTCCCAAGAACATCCGGTATTGGATGTGAGAAGTCCGGGTGAATTTATCCATGCCCATATCCCCGGTGCCCATAGTCTGCCCCTTTTTACTGATGAAGAGCGTAAGGTTGTTGGAACTGCCTATAAACAGGAAAGCAAACAAATTGCCATTAAACTGGGATTGGATTTTTTTGGCAAAAAGATGCTCAATATGTTGGCTGAAGTGGAGAAAATAATCTCTTCCCTTTCAGTGTCTGAAAAAAGAAAAGAGCAAAATAAACCGACCACTTTATTAGTTCATTGCTGGCGGGGTGGTATGCGAAGCGCGGGAGTTGCCTGGCTGCTGGATCTGTATGGCTATAAAGTATATACACTAACAGGTGGATATAAGATGTATCGCCGCTGGGCATTACAGCAATTTGAAAAAGAATATCCTATTCAAATTGTGGGTGGATATACTGGCAGTGGTAAAACAGAAGCTTTACAAGAATTGAAAAATAAGAATGCCGTTATTATCGATCTGGAAAAACTGGCTTCGCATAAAGGATCTGCTTTTGGTAAACTGGGCCAGGCGCCGCAACCCTCACAAGAGATGTTTGAAAATGAATTGGCCAAAGAATTGTTTAGGGCTGCGGGCAACTGTATCAAAATGATTGCTTCAGGTGGATCTCCGGTTATCTGGATGGAAGATGAAAGCCAGCGGATTGGTGACGTAAATATCCCTACCGGTTTTTATCGCACCATGCGAACTAAAAAGCTGTATTTCCTGAATATTCCCTTTGAAGAACGGCTCAATTTTATTGTGAGCCATTATGGAAAATTTGAAAAAGAAAAATTGCTCAACGCAATTATACGAATCAAGAAAAGATTAGGGGGACTCGAAACAAAAACTGCCGTTAACTACTTGTTGGAAGATGATATCAAAGGATGTTTCTCCGTATTATTATATTACTATGATAAATTTTATCAGAAGGGCTTGCAAAGCAGGGATAATCTTGAAAAGCTATTTCATAAAATTGAATTGGATACGGTTTCTGCTGAGCAATCAAGCAGAAAATTAATGGACTATTGCGAATTGCCTGCCTGATGTATTAGCGAACCCATCCGGCAATCGTGAGGTATCCCATCCAACCCATCACCAATACCACCACCCAGCCGGCGGCCTGCATCCAAACAGGGTGTGTATATCCTTTCATTAATTTTTTTCGGGTGCAGGCAATCAATAAAACACCCAATGCGACAGGAAGGATACAACCATTAATTACACCCGCTAAGAGGAGCAATTGTCTGGGCTTACCAATCCATAAAAAAACGAGGGTAGACAACACAATGAATAATGAAATACAGAATCGTTCATGCTTAACCAGAAATGGGTGAAAAGTTTTCAGAAAGGAAACCGAAGTATATGCTGCACCAATTACCGATGAAATAGCTGCGCTCCATAAAACGATACCAAATACCCGAAGCCCGAATTCTCCGGCTGCAAAACGAAACACACTGGCGGGTGGATTATCATGGTCCAATACTGCGCCATGGGTTAATACCCCCAATGCAGCAAAAAATAATATAAAACGCATGATCCCCGATATTACAATACCGCTGATCGCACTCCTGTTTACTTCGGGGATAGACTCTTTTCCTTTGATACCGGCATCCAATAAGCGATGCGCTCCGGAGAAAGTAATATACCCTCCAACGGTTCCTCCTACAATGGTAATAATCGCCTGTGAACTGATGGTTTCCGGAATGATGGTATGATGCAATGCCTGCAGAATGGGCGGGTGTGAGCTGAAGGCAATAATCAAAGTCAATAGAATTTTTGCAGAGCCGGCAATTCTTGTAAAATTATCCAGCATCTTGCCCATTTCTTTGATCCAGAAAAGAAGCAGGGCAGCCACACAACTAATGATGGCGCCAGTTTGAAAAGAAATACCCGTTAATACATTTACACCCAATCCGCAACCGGCTATATTGGCGATATTAAAACAAAATCCTCCCATTACCACCAGTGCTGCAATAAAATATCCGAGTCCGGGTAATAACTGATTGGAAAGATCCTGCGCCCTAAGTTCACTTACGGTAAGTATGCGCCAGGTATTTAATTGTGCTCCGATATCCAATAAAATAGAAACCAAAATCACAAACCCAAAACTGGCCATCAGTTGTTGGGTAAATACTGTGGTTTGTGTGAGAAAGCCCGGACCAATAGAAGAATTGGCCATCAGAAAAGCAGCCCCAAGTCCTACCCCGCTAAAAAGATTTCGTTTAGTGGCTTTGAATGGCAATGGAATTCTTTTGAAGTGAATGGTAAATATTTTCTGCAAATAACAAAGCATTTTCTCCATCACCATGAATACAAATGGTTTCGGCCACTATGGGTATTTCTTTACCGCTGTTGCTAATTACTACCTGTTGCATAACCATTTGGGTTACCTGCTGAATGGATACCTCAACGGATTCAATCATGGCATTGGGTTCCGATCTGGGCGTTAAACTTCCATCATCACAATAAGTTCTGTCGGCAAACACTTCGCTTGCAGTACGCAGCCTATTATTTCTGGCTTCAATAATAGAATAACTTCCACTCAATCCAAATAGAACCAGATTGGGATCTACATCATAAACGGCTTTCGCAATATTAGCGGCGAGGGAAGCATCTTTTACCGACATATTATATAAAGCCCCATGCGGTTTTACATGTTTTAGTTTTGTGCCCAATGATGCCGCTATTTTTTGCAGCAGGTAAACCTGTTGGGTAACCTGATCATATATTTCTTCGGAGGATAATTGCATTTCCTTTCGGCCAAACCCGGCTTTATCTGCAAATCCGGGATGTGCTCCGATGGATACATGGTTAAGCAGGGCCAGCTCAATCGTTTTTTTCATGATGAACTCATCCCCTGCATGGTAACCACAGGCAATATTAGCACTGCTGATAAAGGGCATGAGTAATGCATCATTATCCATCCCCTCACCCATATCACAATTGATATCCGTTATATACATGGTCAGAAAATAGTCCGTTAATAAAACAGCTTATGCTTTCAGGTATTCCTGCAGGCGGAAGTTACAGGCATTTTGGAGTTGCTGCAAATTCATTTCCTGCTCAAAAAATAAGTCTTCAGATTGTTCCGGATTTATTTCCTGCAATTGAAAGGTTTCGCCTGCCTGCATTTGTGCCAGCGTTGGCAGATCGGCAGTAATTACATGACCCATTCTGGGATACCCACCCGTAGTTTGGTGATCTGCCATTAATATAATCAACTGACCATTCGGAAGTAATTGAATGGTTCCACGTGTAACAGCGGTAGAAATCATTTCCTGATGCGATAGGGTTGTTAATGGCCCGGCTTGTAATCTGTATCCCATTCGATCACTATCCCTGCTGATGGTATAGACCTGGGTTTTCATTACCACGATACTTTGGTTGTGTAAGTTTCCAAATTCTGCACCTGCAATAAAACGGATACTATTGGTTGTATACAATTCAGCAGTTTTTGCTTTCCAGGGAAGCACTTCAAATGCATGATCCGTAAAAACAAAACTGAATGTACCTGGATTGTTTAAAAGTAACTGATCATTTTTTTGCAATGCCCTTCCATGAAAACCACCGGCATTTACTTTTGTGTTGGTGCTGGTACTATTCAGCCAGGTATCGGCAGTAAAACCTCCCTGAACAGACAGGTATACCCTCGCACCATATTTTCTTTTTCCAAATGCCAATATAGATCCTTTGCTGATTAATACCGGATGTAGAATCGGCAGTTCTTTTCCATTGATGGTGGCTGAAAAATCTGCTCCTGCCAAAGCAATTAGCAGGGTTTCTTCAAATAAGATTTCTGCAGCTGGAAAATGCATTTCAAGCACCGTTTCATTGGGTTGATTTCCTACCAATGCATTGGCAATATGCATGGCAATCCTGTCCATGGCACCACCCGGATTCACGCCCAAATGCTGGTATCCATATCTGCCCTCGTCCTGAAGGGTATCTAATAATCCGCTCTTATGAATGCGTATACTCATGACTGCCCCCAGTTTTTATATTCCGAAAGCGTAATGGAAAAAAACCTCACTTCATCACCCGGTTGCAGGTAACAGGGAATCTCATTTTTTGGGTCAAACATAGTAATCGGTGTTCTGCCAATTAATTGCCACCCACCCGCAGAACCAAATGGATAAATACCGGTTTGTTCTCCCGCAATGCCCACACTTCCTGCAGGTACAAACGTTCTGGGAACCGATTTGCGGGCTGTTACAATTCTTTGATCTACTGTTCCCATATACGCAAAGCCAGGCAAAAATCCGATCATATATACCCGGTACTCTTTGCCTGTATGAATTTCAATTAATTCCTCTATACTAAGGGTATGCAGCTCCGCCAATAAGGCGATATCGGGAGCAATGGAGGAGTCATAACATACAGGAATATTGATACGCCTGGATGCTGCATTGGCAATAGCAATAGGCTGCTTTATTCTGAGTTCTAATAATGCCGACAGGAAAGTAAAGACCGATTGATTGCCTGCTTCTTTTTTGCAAATAGTTATATCATAAATCAGCGTGAGCGATTGAAATGCCGGAATAATATCTTTTACCCCCCTGATTCTATTGGCAGATAAATCATGAAAAAGAGAAATGATCTCCTGGTTGATTTTCGTATCTATCTGATTACCTGCTTCAATAGTAATTGAATGGTCTCCGCTGGAATAGATTCGATACGGTGATGAAAATAACATGATCAGAAATTACTTCTAAAATAAAATGGTTGAACCGATCAATCAATGGGGAAATGGCTATGCTGTACAAAGATATGCTTCTGTTTACCGGCGTAACCTTATTCATCAGTTACCTGAAACAAATTTCCTGCAAACTAATTACTCTGCTTTCTTACTGTTTCGGCCTACTGCATAATGTGGCTTTAACTCATCATAAATCTTACGAAGTTGTTCATTGCCTGATTCAGATGCATTCTTTGAATTCTGAAAATAAGCACGTGTCTGTTTCATGATCTCATTGCCTATTACCAGCTTGGCATCTTCGAGTTTGGTTTTTACCTGCTCAAGTTCTTCCAGCAACTCATTATACTGTCCGTATAAATGAACATAATTATTACACACCGTTACATCTACAAAAGAGGGTACGGTATTCGGATTTTTCCGCATGTACTGAACCGCTTTCTCAACAAATTCATGTCTTTTCGTATTCAACTTAAACATGCTGCGCCTCTCGCTGGGTTTGAGATTTATATTATTCGGAATCATATTCCGCACAGCGGCAATATTCTGTTTGATAGACATTAATTCCGAACCAATAAAACTTCTGAATGAGGCCATAAAGGGGATATTTATGGTATAACGCTGATTCGAATTAGAAAATTGCTTATTAATGCACTGATTTTGAAATATTTATCTCTTTTGGCCAAAATGTGTAGTGTAAGCGTATTTTACTGGTAGAAGATGAGGTACTTAGCCCATTATTGATAAGAATATCTCGTTCTTATTTATTAAGTTCATTCTTATTATCTTGTTTTCAATTCTATTGCCGCCATATGAGACTATTTTGGTCCTTTTTTCTGCGTATCCAGGGCTGGACGATCAATGGATCGTTCCCTTATCACCTGAAAAAATGTATTCTCATTATTGGTCCGCATACCAGCAGCTGGGATTTTGTAATCGGACTGGCATTTCGAAGTAAGCTCAAACTCTATCACAGCAAATTCCTGGGTAAAGAAGAATTATTCAAACCACCCTTCGGATTTTTTTTCAGAAAACTGGGCGGGTTTCCGGTAAACCGAACCGGGCAACATAATATGGTAGAACAGGTAGTAAGTCAGTTTGATGCTCATGAATCTTTTTTATTAGTACTATCTCCTGAAGGCACCCGCAAAAAAGTGGATCGCCTCCGGACAGGATTTTATCATATTGCCAAAAAGGCCAATATTCCTATTCTAATGGGCGGATTTGATTTTGCCAAAAAGCAAATGATTATTTCTGAGCCTTTTTTTGCCTCTTCCAATGAAGAAGCTGACTTTCAACATATATTTCAGTTTTTTGCACCCATTCAGGGAAAGATCCCTGAAAATGGGATTACAGATTTCAACACCCCAAAAGAATAACCATACGATATGCCTGCCAATTACCCCACCATGATTGATAAGCTTTGCGAGTTTGAAAAGACTAAAGCAGATAAACTTTTTTTAGCTGAGCCCGTAAAAGGGGTTTACCAAAAATTTACCTGGCAACAGGCAGGTAGCCAGGTAAGACGAATGGCGGAGGCATTGCAATCGATGGGACTGGGTAAAAATGATAAAGTGGCCATTCTCAGTAAGAACTGCGCACACTGGATCATGGCCGACCTGGCCATTTCCATGGCCGGATGTATTTCTGTGCCTATGTATCCAAATATTACACCGGACGCACTCAAAGAAATTATCATTCATAGCGAGAGCAAAGCCATTTTTATTGGCAAACTGGATAATCCGGAAGAGCTGAGAAAAGGTGTACCGGAAGGATTAATAGAGATCAGCTTTCCATTTTATCCCAACAAAGGTTGTTTGGACTGGAATGAATTGATTGCTCCTTTAAAAGGTATTCAGGGCAAGCCAGCATTGGATCCTTTGGCACTGGCCTGTATCGTATATACATCCGGAACAACGGGTCACCCCAAAGGGGTAATGCATACGGGTCATGCTATCGGTTTTGCGGTGAATGCTTTCCTGAAAAGCTTTCCCTCCGTGAAAGAAGAGATCTTTTTTTCCTATTTGCCACTTTGCCATGTAGCGGAAAGAATGCTGGTAGAATGTGGCGCCATCTATACCGGCAGCACGGTGTACTTTGTTGAGTCGATGGATACCTTTGCCAAAAACCTGGCATATACAAAGCCAACTATTTTTCTGGCGGTTCCCCGTATATGGGAAAAATTGCAGGAAGGTATCCTCCAAAAAATGCCACAGGCTAAGCTGGATCGTTTATTGTCAATCCCTATTGTTTCGGGCATTGTCAAATATATGATCAAAAAGAAACTGGGATTGAGTCGCCTGAACAATGTATTTACCGGGGCTTCCCCTATTAATCCGGCTTTATTGGTATGGTTTGCCAGGCTCGGTATTGAAATACAGGAAGCCTATGGGATGACGGAAAACCTGGCTCTTTCACATGTGAACCGAAAAGGAAATGTTCGTTTTGGAACAGTTGGCCAAACCTATGATGGGGTGGAAGTAAGATTGGGTAAAGACAATGAAGTGCAAATAAAAAGTGAAGCTTCTATGCTGGGTTATTATAAAGAACCCCAGTTAAGCGAATCGGTATTTGAAGAAGGGTTTCTAAAAACAGGAGATGAAGGAGCAATAGATGAAAACGGGTTCCTGCGTATTACGGGCAGGATCAAAGACCAGTTTAAAACCAGTAAGGGTAAATATGTGATGCCTGCGCCTATTGAAAGCCGGCTTTTACAGAGCCAATGGATTGCACAGGGCTGCGTGGTGGGGTCTGGTATGCCAAGTGCCATGGTGTTATGTACCCTTACCGAACAAGGTAAAAAGCAGGGAGAGAAATCTTTACAACCCGCACTGGCAGAGGTTTTGGCCGAAATCAATCAAACCCTGGAAAGTCATGAACAGGTATCTAAAATGATCATTTTACCCGAAGAATGGACCATTGATAATGGATTATTAACGCCCACCCTGAAGATCAAGCGGAAAACCATTGACCAGGTATTTGGCGAGCGATACGAAGGATGGAGTAAATACCCGGAACCCTTAATTTTCGTATAAATCTGTTTTTTGCGCAATTATTTAACAGATAAAATAACAACTTGATTTATCTTTGCCGCCGGAAACATCCCTGTATCCAGAGATATTCCAAAAAGGTGTTGTGAGATTTTGGCATTCATTTTGTTTACAATTAAGCAATCATAATTTAAACAGGCCGATTTATTGTAAATTTGGCTACTTTTATCACCTAACTGAACAACTATGAAACTGAAAATTTACTTAATCGCCGCCTTATCTTCTGCGGTACTGTTCTCATGCGTAAGCCCAAAGAAATTAGAAGAAGAAAAAGCTAAATATGATCAACTTAGCGCTGATTACCTTGGTTTACAGGGTAAATACAGAGATCTTCAGGATGAACTGAAAAAATGTAATAACTCTGTTGACAAAGCAAACGGCCAGGTGTCTGATCTGAACAGCAAAAGAGCTGCTCTGGAAGCACAGATTGCTGATTTGAACAAACAAATCGAATACCTGAGATCAACCAACACCACTGTATTGAGCCAACTGAAAGATTTATCAGTGGTTTCCGGATCTCAAGCAGAAAGTATCAAAAAATCTCTTGAAAATATAGGCGCGAAAGATTTGTATATCAGAGACCTGCAAGGCTCTATCGCTCATAAAGATTCTCTGAATATGGCATTGGTGATGAACCTGAAAGGTGCTATCGGAAATCTGGATGATAAAGACATCAATATCAAAGTTGACAAAGGTGTTGTATATGTAGACATTTCTGATAAACTGTTATTCAAAAGCGGAAGCTATGCCGTAACAGAAAAAGCAAAAGAAGTGTTAGGCAAAGTTGCTAAAGTATTGAACGCTCAACCAGATATCGAATTCCAGGTAGAAGGTCATACCGATTCTTTACCAATCGCTATCCCTGGTATCCAGGACAACTGGGATCTTAGTGTAAAACGTGCAACTACTGTTGTTCGTATTTTACAAGATACTTATGGCTTAGATCCAAAACGTATGACTGCTGCCGGTCGTGGCCAATATGTTCCTGTTGCTGATAACGGAACCAATGAAGGTCGTGCCGCAAACCGTAGAACTCGTATCGTGATTCTGCCTCAGTTAGACCAGTTCTTCAAACTGTTGGAAAGAAAACAATAATTCTTCCTTGTAAAGGAATGCATAAAAAAAGCTGCTCTGAAAAGAGCAGCTTTTTTTATGGGTAGGTTATTGAATACTTTTTAAGAAGCTACATTGTTGAATGGTTGAATGGTCAAATTGTTTTTATTCTCTGAATAGTCTCTCTCGATAATGCAAATAAAAAAGCTGCTCTTGTAAAAAAGAGCAGCTTTTTATATTCAAGTGTATTGAATGCTTTTTAAAAGGCTCCAATTTTCAAATTTTCAAATTGCCACATTTTCAAATTAACCTAAGCAGTAACCTCCGCCCAAGCCGCCAACACTTCCTCAGTATGATTCGCAGTATCCGGCTTAGCGATGATTTTTACAATCTTACCTGTTTCATCAATTAAAAAAGTGGTTCGGGTAGTACCCATATAGGTTCTGCCCATAAACTTCTTTTCGCCCCAGAGATTGTATTTGTCAACAATCTTTTTGTCTTCATCGGAAATCAGCGGAAAAGGAAGTTGAAACTTTTCTTCAAATTTTTTATGACTTTTTACACTATCCGTACTTACGCCAATTACCTGGTAACCTTTTTTAAGCAACAAACTGTAATTATCTCTCAGGTTACAGGCCTGTGCCGTACAACCCGGAGTATCGTCTTTTGGGTAAAAATATAGGATCACTTTTTTCCCTTTGTAATCAGCCAATGAAATTGCCTTTCCATCCTGGTCAACCGCCTTAAATATCGGCGCTTTACTACCTTCTTTTAATACTGCCATGTGTTTTGTTTATGTTTTCAATGTGTAATGATAACGCTTATTATACTGTTTTGTTCTTATTTGTCCGGGAAGCTCAAAAAAATAACAGCTTCTTTCCGCTGTCAATCTTACATTTGCACAATTTATTTTTTCCACCTATGCCCAAAGACAATTCGATCAAATCAGTATTAATTATCGGTTCAGGCCCTATTATTATCGGACAAGCCTGCGAATTTGATTATTCCGGCTCCCAGGCCGCCAGAAGCTTGAGAGAAGAAGGGATTGAAGTAATCCTGATCAATAGTAACCCCGCTACTATTATGACGGACCCTATGATGGCAGATAAGGTATACCTCCTGCCATTAACCGCAGAAAGTATTGAGAAGATATTGGAAGAGAACCAGATAGATGCTGTTTTGCCTACTATGGGCGGACAAACAGCTTTGAACCTTTGTAAGGAAGTGGATGAGCTGGGTATCTGGAACAAATATGGTGTTCGGCTGATTGGGGTAGATATTGCAGCCATTGATACGGCCGAAGACAGGGAACAGTTTCGTCAGTTAATGGTCAAAATAGGCATTGCCGTGGCCCCCAGCCATGTAGCCAATAGTTTCCTGGAAGGAAAGGAGTTTGCCCAGCAAATCGGGTTTCCCCTGGTAATCAGACCTTCTTTTACTTTGGGCGGCACCGGAGGTGGTTTTGTGCATGGTAAAGAAGATTTGGATGCTGCATTGGAAATTGGTTTAAAAGCCTCCCCCATACATGAAGTATTGGTAGAAAAAGCAGTATTGGGCTGGAAAGAATATGAGCTGGAATTATTACGCGATCAGAATAATAATGTAGTCATCATCTGTACGGTGGAAAATGTTGACCCGATGGGGGTGCATACCGGTGACTCTATCACGGTTGCCCCGGCCATGACACTCAGCGATACTGCCTTCCAGGATATGCGTAACAAAGCCATCTTAATGATGCGCTCACTGAGTAATTTTTCAGGGGGTTGTAATGTGCAGTTTGCCCTGAACCCTGAAACAGAAGAATTGATTGCCGTAGAAATCAACCCAAGGGTGAGCCGTTCCTCGGCCCTGGCTTCCAAAGCAACGGGTTATCCGATTGCCAAAATTGCCAGTAAACTCGCTATCGGTTATTCATTAGATGAATTAAAGAACCAGATTACCATGACCACCTCCGCTTATTTTGAGCCGGCGCTGGATTATGTGATCGTTAAAATACCCCGTTGGAATTTTGATAAATTCAAAGGAGCCAATGATACCCTGGGCTTACAGATGAAAAGCGTAGGTGAAGTAATGGCTATCGGAAGAAGCTTTACAGAAGCCATCCAGAAAGCCTGCCAAAGTCTGGAGAATGAAGCCATCGGTCTGGGCTACTATGGCAAAAGCCTCATGAAAAGCGAAGAACTGGTAGAATATATCAAAACCCCGAAATGGGACCGGATATTCCGTATAAAAGATGCATTGATGCAGGGCTCTACCGTAAAATCCATCGCACAGGCAACAGGCATCGATCGCTGGTTTATTTACCAGATCCAGATCATTTGTAACCTGGAAAAAGAGAT
>CAIWKU010000267.1 GCA_903913355.1 uncultured Bacteroidota bacterium
CATCTTCCGTGTATATCTATGCATCTGTGACAAAAATAATTGCCTTATTGGATGCCTATAAAACATGCCCCCACATTAAACCTTCCCAGTTTTTCACCATCAAACCAATGTATCAAGAAAGATTTTTGTTTTTTCATACCGGGGGGTTGTTAAAACAAGGGGTCCTGCATTTTGCAGGACCTACTTTTTTTGAAAAGCAACCGACCTCAGTTTTACATTATTGCGAATACTGAGGTAGTATAAATTCAAATCAGCCACATGATACACTTTGGTTGTATAAAACAGGTTCCCGAAAAAATGGGGTTTCTCAGCCCATAGTACATTGCCATTGATAGAAGCATTGGTTACATTAGGCACTATTTTATTAAAATTCAGCAAAATACCACCCGGATTCAGAAACCTATCGGCATTAGGCATACCTGCATCCCAGGTAATGGGGTTGGTAACAACGGCCTGAAATTTTTCATCTGCCAGATAAGAAGGTACAAACCCAGTTTTAAAAGTGCGCCAGCTAACCATGCAACCCGTTTCTTCAGGTTTGTTACAGGGTTTCAAGGATCGATAATCGCCCGGGTCAACCGCCATACCCACCAGGTAAGCGGCTACCAGTTTTTTCTGTAAAGCCGTGCCATCAAAAAACTCTTTCAGCAATCTTTTGGCATGGGTGGTTCCCTGGCTATGAGATGCGATGATAATCGGGTGACCGTTATTAAAGTGTTCCAGGTAATATTCAAAAGCGGTTTTAATATCCTGGTAAGCTATTTCAAAAGCTTTGTATGCTTCCAGTGTGTCCATTGCGTTTTTTGGAAAATAACAGGATAGATGCGCCTGCCGGTACCTGGGAGAAAAGATCCTGCCTGCCTCATTAAAAACACTTGCCTGAAAAAGTATGGTAGAATAATCGGTTTTGGCATTTAAACGAGCATTATCAATATTCGCATTGGAACCAAATTCTTTGGCATTCTCAGTATAGGTTGTCGGATGTATGAAGAATACATCTACACTGGTATCGGGATAATACTTATCCAGTAAAGGCTTAGGTACACTGTCTGAAGGGTCTTTTTTATTTGGATGCGCTGCCCAATAATCCAGATTACTATAATCGGGCAGGCCGGTTGAACTTGAAAAAGTATACTGAGAAATAAACTTGTGATAATTATTGCTGCATCCTGCCAAACAAATGCCGGCAATAATGATCAATAAGAAAGGTTTGGGGTTCATCGCCTAAAGTTGATAAAAAATATCAATAATTCCTTCTTATCTACAGTTTGAGCTATATCGGGCTAGTTTTGTAATTTTCCAGACGGTTTCCGATAACGATTGTTCACCTTAAATTTAATTCTATGGCAATTCCCGTAGTTGATCTGGCAGATTTTGTGAGTGGCGATGCCGTAAAAAAAGCCGCTTTTGTTCAAGCCCTTGGTAAAGCCTATGAAGAAGTGGGGTTTGTGGCAGTAAAAAACCATGGCATACCCGACGAGTTGATTGCGCGGCAATATGAGTATGTGCAACAATTTTTTTCCCTGCCTTTGGAAAAAAAACTCAAATATGAGATACCCGGACTGGCCGGACAAAGAGGCTATACCAGTTTTGGACGCGAACATGCCAAAGGCAGTGAGGCTCCGGATCTGAAGGAGTTTTTTCAATATGGTCAGATTGTTGAAGATAATGACGCCATCAAATCTGAATACCCGGATAATGTTTCGGTAAGTGAAGTCGCTCATTTTAATGAAACCCTGTTTAATGCCTACCGGAACTTTGAGAAAAGTGGCAAATCATTGCTTTGTGCCATTTCTTTATACCTGGGTTTGGAGGAGCATTATTTTGATGCATTTGTTGAAAAGGGAAATTCTATCCTTCGTTGCATTCATTATCCGCCCATAACCCAGGAACCCAAATCGGCTATACGGGCTGAGCAACATGAGGATATTAACCTGATCACTTTGCTGGTAGGTGCTTCGGCTGATGGATTGCAGGTTTTAACCAAACAGGGCGAATGGGTAAATGTGACTTCACTGCCTGATCAGATTGTTGTGAATGTGGGTGATATGTTACAAAGACTAACCAATAATAAATTACGGAGCACTACCCACCGGGTGGTAAATCCTTCCAGAGATCTTTGGCATACCAGTCGGTTTTCCATGCCTTTTTTCCTTCATCCAAGAAGTGAAATGAGTCTGGCCTGTCTGGAATCCTGTATTGATGCTACACATCCCAAAGCCTATCCGGATGCAACCGCCGGCGAATACCTGGATGAACGCTTGAGAGAAATTGGTTTGAAGAAATAAATGCCAGACATAAACGATACAATAAAAATCTAAGGGGGATCGATCATATGATTCCCCTTTTTATAAATATAATACCTCATTTTGTTTGAGCTGACGGGCGGTTTTCCCTAATTTCCATTTTATAACTCTTTGTTCCTGTGCTATTATTTCGCCATATTCCATTTCTGAGGGCTGTGTTCTGGCACAGTATTACGGCTTTTGGAGGGCCGCAGGGACATATGGGTATGATGCTGAAAACCTTTGTTCACCGCAGAAAGGATCTTACGGAAGAGGAGCTGATTGAATACAATGGTTTTTGCCAGCTACTGCCCGGGGCGTCTTCCACCCAAACCCTTACCCTGATCGGGTATAAAAGAGGGGGGATTCCCCTGGCTATTATTACCCTGCTTATCTGGATATTGCCTGCCAGTTTGATTATGGGGGCATTGTCTTTTCTATTGGATTATATTGACGACAGAAGCCTGAAAGTGGAAGTATTTCAGTTTATACGACCAATGGCCATTGGGTTTATTGCCTATTCTACCTATCGTATTTTTGGGGTGGCTGTGCATAATACGATTACCCAAACCATTATGACTGCCGCCACGCTGGCAACATTTCTGGCTTTTAAAACGCCCTGGGTATTTCCGGGGTTGATTATTGTGGCAGGTATTGCCACTAATTTTAGTGATAAACGGATACCGCAAAAAGGAGTGCCACCAAAAAAAATCAAATGGGGTAATATCCTCATCTTTCTGGCCATTTTTGCGCTGGCAGGATATTTTTCAGAAACAGCCAGAAGGCAGGACTGGCCCAATCGCAAACCCTTTAACCTGTTCGAAAATGCCTATCGTTTTGGTAGCCTGGTATTTGGAGGGGGTGATGTATTGATTCCTCTGATGTATGAGCAATATGTAACCCATTCTGAAACAAAACTGGTAAATGAACCCAAAAGTCATGTGCTTCAGATTAGTAAAGAAGATTTTTTAACGGGTTCAGGTGTGGTAAGAGCCATTCCGGGACC
>CAIWKU010000268.1 GCA_903913355.1 uncultured Bacteroidota bacterium
AGGTATTATTGTGGGCATTATGGTAGGTTTGTTTTTTATGGTAAGAAGCAATTTCCGATCCTCAGTTTTTGTGGTAAACGACCATAACCACTACTTGATACGTTTTCGGAAAGATGTTTCCTTCCTCAACAAACCCATCGTGAAAGAAAAACTGGAAGATGTACCCGAAAATGCTTTTGTAATTATCGATGCCACAAGGGCAGATTTTATTGATAAAGACGTGATCGAAGAAGTGAATAATTTTCTTTGTCACGCCCATTTAAAAAATATAAAGGTTGATATTAAACTCAGCCCGAATAAACCCATGCACCTATTGTTTCAATTACCTAAAATTGTATGATCATGAAAACATATGAAAAATTACTTCTCGAAAATAAAGCCTGGGCCAAAGAAAAAGTAGAACAGGATCATGAATACTTCGACCGACTTGCCCATTTGCAAACGCCCGAATTTTTATGGATCGGATGTAGCGATAGCCGTGTGCCAGCTAATGAAATAACCAATACCCAGCCTGGTGAAATATTTGTTCATCGCAATGTGGCCAACCTGGTAGTACATACCGATGTAAACCTGCTAAGCGTTTTGGATTATGCGGTTAGTCACCTGAAAGTGAAACACGTAATCGTTTGTGGCCATTATGGCTGCGGTGGTATCAAAGCGGCTATGACCAACCATGATTACAAACAGGTGTTGAATATGTGGTTACGGAATATCAAAGATGTATATCGGCTGCATAGAGATGAGTTGGAGACGATCATGGATGAAGAAACCAAATGCGATAGACTGGTAGAACTGAATGTAATGGAACAGGTAATGCACCTGGCAAAAACATCCATCATTCAAAGAGCCTGGAAAAATGAGCAAAGACCCCATCTGCATGGTTGGGTTTATGGATTAAAAGATGGGTTAATCAAACCCGTTTTTGAAATGGAAGCAGGCACCCATATTGATTCTTTGTATGAATACGATGATTTGTAATACTTCTCTGTAGTTACAATAAAAGCGAATGCATGCATTCGCTTTTATTTTTTAGAACCGGATATTTTTTCTTTTGATATAGGCATGCCAAAGCATAAATGTTGCCACCGACCGATAAGGCCGCCAGTTTTCTGCTATGGATAGAATTTCTTCTTTCGAAGTGTGAGTGGGTAATTGTTTACAATGTTTTGTACTGTTCATCTAAGCAATATCTCCTGTTGGGAAAAGATCCGTTCTGTGCAATACCATCATTAGAAATACATCAACGGTCCAATGCCCGATTCCTTTTATAGAAATCAAAGATTCTCTGATCTCTTCTTCCGTTTTATCTGCTAAGACCCGGAGAGATAAACGCTTTTCAGTAATGGCTGCCGCGAGACAGCGTGTGTAAATAATTTTTTGCCTGCTGAAATAACAGGATTTCAATTCGGCATCTGATAAGGCTAATAGTTTTTTAGGGGTAACCTGTCCAATCTTTTCTTTTAATTTATTTAAGGCAGCTTTTGCAGAAGCCAGAGATACCTGTTGTTCAAGAATGATATGAACCATTGTCTCGAAACCTAATTTTCTGCTCCATAATGGTGGATAGCCATACTGGGTAAGAATGGATTTCAGATCGGCATCCTTTGCGGCAAGCCGGTCACATAAAAATTGAAAATTATTTTTATGAAAGGTTGGGGTTTGTGTCATTTGTTCAGGAAGCAGCGCGAGTGGACTTATTCAATTTGAAATTTTCAATAAACGCTTTACTATGTGCACTCAATATTAACCTGCCACTGATAGTTGCCCTTTCCAATAATAATGCATCCCAATGCTCGGTACCTTCCCAGAATACTTTCTTCAACTCCAGCATGGCTTCGGGGTTAGATTGTGAGAGGATATTGGCTAAACGGGTAATGGATTCATCCATGCCTTTCATATCTGAATGCAATTCGGCATATAAACCCTTTCTTCGTGCCCAATCTGCCGGGCGCCACATGGTGGCATCAATTGTTAATTGAGAAAAGGCAGATCTACCGGTTTTTCTTTCTACAGCAGGACCTACCACAAACGGACCGATACCCACGGCCAGTTCACTGAGTTTGATATCGGCACCTTCCATGGCAATGGCATAGTCGGCCGCAGCAGCTAATCCAACACCACCGCCAATGGATTTACCCTGTACCCTGGCAATAATCAACTGAGGCACTTTACGCATGGCATTGATCACCTGCGCAAACCCCGAAAAAAAATGCAGGCCTTGTTCTTCATTTGTGATTCCGGCCAATTCATCAAAAGATGCACCGGAGCAAAATACTTTGGTTCCTGCTGAGCGGAGAATAATTACCCTGGTTGTTGGGTTGTTTCCTTCTGTGGTAATGGCATCAGTTAAGTGTTTCAATAATATACCCGGCAAAGAATTGCTATGTGGATGATAGAACTCAATAGTGGCAATCCCTTCACTATGTGCTACCTGTACATAGGGTTCTTTGTTTTCTTCACTCATAGGTTAAATGTAAGGTGTTGAAGTAAATGGAAACCAGATTATTTTCTTAACTCTTTTTGGCAACCATGGTTAATATGGTAGCAATGCCCACTATTTCATTTTCATCATCCATAATTTCTACCAGCCATTTTACGATCCCCCTGGGTATATCTGCAGGCTCTTTTTTCTCCTGACCTGTTTTTTCTTTACAGGTAAACCGAATATATATTTCAGCCCCGGGATAAACTGGTTTGGTAAATCTCAATTCATCAATACCATAGTTGAGTAATACCGGATTCTTTTCATAACTGTCTACAAACAAACCTGCAGCCGCACTGATAATAAAGTAACCATGCGCAACTTGTTTATCAAATAGGGTTCCGGTAAAATCGGTTTCTTTTAGATGCGC
The DNA here is from genome assembly GCA_903913355.1 of uncultured Bacteroidota bacterium. Lineage (GTDB taxonomy): Bacteria > Bacteroidota > Bacteroidia > Chitinophagales > Chitinophagaceae > Sediminibacterium. Next base: position 2,853 of record CAIWKU010000268.1, read on the forward strand.
ATAAAAATGATCTCCACTCAGGTCGGCAAACCGATCGATATCTTCAGCGGTAATCAGTCTTTTTTCTGTGAGTAATTGATCACCTACGGTCAATTCCTCGAAATATTTTTTGAAGGGATGAACCGTATCCAAATTGCCGGTGGCCCCCGGTTGGTAAACATTGGTTACGGCAGTAATCATATCGGGAGAGCCTTGTAATGCCACTCTTTGCATATAATGTTTAACGCCTCTGATACCACCCATTTCTTCACCACCGCCAGCCCTGCCCGGACCCCCATGCACCAAAAGTGGTAAGGGAGAACCATGTCCGGTGTTCTCTTTCGCACATTGGCTATTCAATATCAAAATACGACCATGGTATGTACCGGCACCGAGTACATATTGTTTTGCCAGATTTTTATCAGCAGTAACCACTGTGCTAACCAATGAGCCCTTTCCCATTTTAGCCAGCGTGATGGCATCTTCCATAGATTGGTAAGGCATCAGCGTGGCAACCGGACCGAATGCTTCTATTTCATGTGTTTCAGATGAAGTGAAGGGATGTTCGTTTAATAACAACAAAGGGCTCATGAACGCACCTTGTAAGGCATCCGCATCCAACACTTCTACACTATTCAATGAGCCGTAAATAATTTGTGAAACTGCCAGCAATTTCTGCACCTGTTCTTTTACTTCCTTTCTTTGGGTTTCACCAGCCAGTGAACCCATACGTACTTTTTCATGGGTAGGATTCCCGATAATGGTTTGAGATAAAGCTTTTCCAAGTGCAATATGTACATCTTCCAGTTTATTTTCCGGAACAAATATGCGACGGATAGCCGTACATTTCTGACCACATTTCGTAGTCATCTCTTTTCTCACTTCTTTGATAAAAATATCCCATTCAGGCATACCTGGTTGAACGTCTTCGCCCAATACAATACAATTCAGCGAATCTGCTTCCATGGTAAAAGGAACATTCTGGCTAAGTACCTGCTTACCTGATTTCAATAATAAACCGGTAGACGCAGAACCGGTAAATGTTATAATATCCTGCGATTCTACATGATCCAATAAATCGCCCGCGCTGCCACAGATCAGTTGAAGCGCCCCATCAGGTAAAATACCGGAAGCTGCAATTTCTTTTACCACTGCCTGCGTTAAATAGGAAGTAACCGTAGCAGGTTTCACCACTGCGGGAACACCTGCCAACAGGTTTACCGCTATTTTTTCCAGCATACCCCAAACCGGAAAATTGAACGCATTAATATGCACTGCTACCCCTTCTTTCGGTACCAGCAGGTGCTGTCCCATAAATGTATTGGCTTTACCCAGCATATGGGCTTGCCCATCCAGACAATAAGATTCATCAGGAAATTTTCTGCGCAGGGATGCATACGAAAACAGGTTTCCGATTCCACCTTCAATATCTACCCAGCTATCTGCTTTCGTGGCGCCTGTCTGGTAACTGATCTGGTAAAACTTGTCCAGATGCTCCCGCAAATGCATGGCCAGGGCCCTTAACATCAGCCCTCTTTCCTGAAAACTCATTTTTCGGAGTGCGGGGTTCCCTTTTTTGCGGGCATAATTCAATACATCGGCAAAATCAATTCCTTTGGTTGAGGCAGTAGCAATTTGCTCGCCAGTAAAGGCATTGTACAAGGACTGGCCCTCATCCTTAGATGCGACCCATTTATTTCCGATATAGTTTTCTAATACTGCCATGGCAATCGTTTAAGATGAGACAAAGCTAACGATTGATAGTTTTTAATGATGGATTGGTTAAAAATTATTCAACCAATCCAAATTGTCTTAAATGATGCATTGCATGCTTATGAAGTAAGTGAATCTGTTCTTCATAATTCAAATCTCCAAACATGGGAGATACCAGGGTTTTGGATGGATCTGCCTGATAAAACGTAAAAACAGCTTTCAGCTCTTCTTCCATTTTTGCAATGGCCTCCTGCATGCTTGCATATTTATGGGGCCTAGGTTCCTCTGGCATCACCGGCACTTTGGTATTTTCTCTGAAAAGAGCATCCGATAACATAAATGCCCTCGCTTTGGCAAGTTTCTCAGGATCTGTGATCATTAGTGGCAAAACAATTTTACCATTTGCCAGTTTACAAACATCCCTTACATGCTCCACCATTTGCTGCGCATCCATTTTACCCCATTTACCAGTTTGGTTTGGAGCCAGTTTTTGTAAAAGGGGAATATACTCGTTCTGAAGAAAATGTTCTTTTTCGGATAACATAGGCTGAATTGTGTCCTTAAAGATAGCGGAATGGCGGCAAGAGAGTTATCGGTTATGAACCAAAATCAAGGAAAATTCAGATTTGGCTGTGGCAGTGGATGATGACTGATAAAGGGACAAAAAATCCCGCCAAGAAAAATGACGGGATCCGCAGTTGGTTGTTGGTTGTAAAAAGTTTGCAACCATTATATTAAGACAATCTCTTATCGATTTCGCTGCAAAGAGAATCGAATATTTCTGTTACCGTGCCTTCGCCCCTTACATGAACCACTTTTTTAAACTGGCTGTAATATTCGGCTACTACGGATGTTTTTTTATGGTATTCTACAATACGCGCCCTTACTACCGCTTCATTATTGTCATCACTTCTGCCACTGGTTAACCCACGGTTCAACAAACGTTTTACCAGCTCTTCTTCACTTACTTCTAATGCCAATACTACGCCAATTTCGGTATTTTTTAGGTGTAATAATTTATCCAATGCCTCACTTTGTGCCACTGTTCTGGGAAATCCATCAAACAGAAACCCTTTACTGGCGGGATTAGCGTCCAGCGCAGAGCTGATCATTCCAATTACTACCTCATCCGGAACCAATTGGCCCCTATCCATAATGTGCTTAGCTTCCAATCCCAACGGCGTTTGTCTGGCAATTTCAGATCTTAACAGATCACCCGTAGATAAATGTATTAATCCATAAGCGGCAATCAGCTTCTCACTTTGTGTACCTTTACCACTGCCCGGAGGTCCAAACAGAATAATATTAAACATGTACTTGATATCCTTGCGTGAACAACAAATATAGGGCCTTGGTCTTAAAAAACATTTAACACTGATTGAAATCATTAGAAAAGAGTGAATTGTAAGGAAAATTATCAGGCCGCGTCATTACTAATGCAACTTTTTCAGGCGATTACCTGTTAAACTATCAGATAAAACAAAGTGTAATATGAGAGCTTGCAGCAGCTATTTTTTCTTTTGTCTGTTTTGTCTGGGTTGTTATTCTCAAAATATCAAAAAGCAAGAAAATCCTATGAGTACAAACGAAAAACCCACTAACCCCGTGTATTCGAGAAACGATACCGGAAAACTGGCTTTGCCTGATGCCGAATGGAAGAAAATTCTTTCTCCGGAGGTATATTATATCGCCCGTCAGAAAGGAACAGAGCGGCCCTATACCAGCCCTTTTGAAAAATCAAAAGAGATCGGCACCTATTACTGTGCGGTTTGCGGTAACCCCTTGTTTAAAAGCGATACCAAATTTGAAAGCGGATGTGGATGGCCCAGTTTTTATGAACCCATCAGCAAAGGATCTATCATTTACCTGCCGGATAATACCTTGGGGATGTCCAGAACAGAAGTAGAATGTGGCCGATGCAAATCGCATCTGGGGCATGTTTTTGAAGATGGGCCTAAGCCCACCGGTTTGCGGTATTGTATCAATGGCGTTGTGCTCGATTTTGAAAAAGCAAAGGAAGCAGAGAAAAAATATGATACAGAGAAAAAAGAATAATCGGTAATTTGATGCTGAAAGATGGCTTGCGGGGCATATAATCTATTTATATGCCCCGTTTGCATGATTGGAAGGGAAGTCTGTGTGAGATTATTTGAAGAACCTGATATCTTTTTTGGTAGTTGCCTGTTTATTTCTGAATTTCCTTTACCCAAATACTATGTTCATGAGAAAATTTCCCCTGTTTATTCTGTTTAGTATCGCAGTATCTTATTTATCAGCCCAAACGGTTGATCTGTCAAAACAATTCAAAACCCTGAAGCCAAGGAATATCGGGCCTGCCGGAATGAGTGGCCGCGTTACATCGATAGACGCTGTCTGGAGCATGCCCAATATCATTTACCTGGGTACCGCAAGCGGCGGTGTTTGGAAATCAGAAAATGGTGGTGCCAGTTGGACACCTGTTTTTGATGAACAACCCATTCAAAATATCGGCTCTGTTGCCATTACCCAATCCAACCCCAGTGTTGTTTGGGTGGGAACCGGTGAAGGAAATCCAAGAAATTCGGTAAGTCTGGGAGAGGGAATTTATAAAACCCTCGATGGTGGTAAAACATGGAAATGCATGGGATTGCAAAAAACCCGTAATATCCATCGCATCATCATTGATCCCAATAATCCTGATATTGTATATGTAGGTGTAATGGGTAATCCTTTTGCAGAACATGCAGAAAGAGGCGTATACAAAACAACCGATGGAGGCGAAACCTGGAAACTGATATTACATACCAATGATACAACCGGAGTAGGAGATATGGTGATGGATCCATCCAACCCCAATAAATTATTGGTAAACATGTACCAGCACAAAAGAACACCTTGGAGCTTAAAAGGTGGAGGAAGTGGCAGTGGATTATATGTTACCTATGATGCAGGAAAGACCTTTAAAAAACTGGGAAAAGAGGATGGATTACCAGCAGGAGAATATGGCCGTATCGGCATCAGCATCAGTCGTACAGACCCTAACCGCATTTACGCAATGGTAGAAGCCACCAAAAATGGTTTATACCGCTCGGATGATGGCGGAGCCAAATGGGAATTGGTAAATAGTGATCCATCTGTAGTAACCAATCGCGCATTTTATTTTCAGGATATATCTGTTGATACCAAAAATGAAAACAGATTATATAGTATTAACCAAACGGTTACGGCAAGTGATGATGGCGGAAAAACCTTTAAAACCGTAATCCCTTACAGTGGTATACACCCTGATCACCATGCCTGGTGGATTCATCCATTTGATGCCAATATGATTATTGACGGAAATGATGGCGGTATCGGTATTTCCAGAGACCGTGGTAAAACCTGGCAATTTGATGAAAAATTACCTGTTGGTCAGTTTTATCATATCAATGTAGATAATCAATTACCCTATAATGTTATGGGTGGGTTGCAGGACAATGGTAGCTGGCATGGACCCTCTTATGTATGGATTCAGAGTGGTATCCGTAATGCGTACTGGAAAAGTACCAGTGGTGGCGACGGGTTTGATGTAATGCCTGATCCGGAAGACCCTAACTGGGTATATACCATGAGTCAGGGTGGTAGTGTTAGTCGCTATAATATGGCAACCGGCGAAGAATGGAATATC
>CAIWKU010000269.1 GCA_903913355.1 uncultured Bacteroidota bacterium
GAGAAATAAATCCCCTGGGGTTCAATCCCCTGCCCAACGAAATAATATTTTCGTAAAAAGAAATAAACTGCGGGTTGCCGAAACCAAAACCATCGCTTCTGCCGCTTACTTTGGTTGACAATACTTCTACTTTTTTATTATCCGGCTCTTCTACCGAATAATGGGCAACTGACTCCGAAAGAAAAAGTATTTTCCGTTTACTGGTATCTCCATCTTCAAAATCCACTTTTTGTCCCATAAACGACTTAGGATAATTGCGTAACTGCAGTTGCCCCTTCAGGTAAACCTCGCATTGAAATTTTTTAATTTCCTTTAGATGCTCTTCCCTTTTGGCGATGGCCTTCCGGATAATAGCATAGGCCGGGTCTTCCCCACCTGCTTTTACAACCACATTGGTGAGGTCGTATTGCTGTTCTTCCAGTATAAAATCAATGGTGATATCTGTGCGCCCCAGTTTTACTTTTTTCTCGATTGATTTATGGACAATGTATTGGCATACTAGGGTATACTCGCCCGGGTTTACGGTAATACTGTAAAAACCTTTGCTATTGGCAGATACGCCCTGGGTGGTGCCCTTTATCAGCACAGAAGAGAAGGCAAGAACCGCTCCGTTTTTTTCTCTGATAGTGCCACTAATCGTTGCCGAATATCCGGCAATGGAAAAAATAAAGGCACCCAAAAAAAATAATGATCTCCGCATAAGCGCTGCTTACTACGAAAATAGGGCGGGAAAGTTACTGGTTGCGAAATATGTTGTTAAATTATACACTATCCAGTAATATATTCTTTATAGCTATTGCGAAGGATAGCCCTAAGAAAAACGAAACAGGTTTTATTTACGCAAAAAACTTCCGGTTATTGCTGCTGCACCACTTACTAAACCACTAACCAATCCCGTAACCAGGATCAGCAGAAAATAGGAGCCCCCCAGAGGTAAGATTCCGGCTACTTTGGTGGAGAGAATATGTTCATTGGCCATATCCTTCAAAAAAGCAAGTAATACCCATAACAAGAACATACCTGAAAAACCTGAAACAAATGCTTTCCAGGGTTTTTGGTGTATGGCTACTGAAACCAGCAGAGAAGTGACTGTAAAGCCCCACCAGGGTAAACTCGTATATAATCCAATAACAAAACCTAAAAATGCAGTTAATAAGATGGCTGATGCAATCTTCATAATATTGTAATTAGCTGTTAGAAAAACTGATATGCCATTTCATTTTATCACTTTTACCCGCTTCTGCTTTTTTCATAAATAAAGCGCGGTAATATTTTCCTGCGGCCCAGGAATCAATGAAGGTATCATAGTATTTACTTCCCGGGTTTCCGCTTTGACCGCCGGGATACACACAATACGCTTCAATATCATCTGTTAACTGAACAATCATTCGCCAACTGGGGCCATGGGCATCACGTGTGGCATTGATAATATTGGCCCCGCCTCCAATGGGAAGATGTAACCGGCTTAATGACGGGATCTTTAAGAGGTGGTTAACCCTGGTATCTTTAAAAGCACCCCAATCCAATTTACCTTCTTTTTCCAAAGCTGCCAGATGTGCACAGGCCCTTTTACAGGCAATCATAACATCATCATCAATGGTTTCTGTTTTATCCGTTGTGTTGATATTATCAGCAAACTCATATCCGGTTCCTCGTAACATACTTTCCAACAGGGTAGGCTGGTCGGGCCATAGCATAGGTAATTTTGCTTTGGCAAATTCATCCCCATAAACGGCTGCCTGCAAACTATCCCACATACATACAAATACGGTACTTCCTTTTTCTTTTATATCTGCATTCAGGTTCCAGTTCTCCAGAATCTCTACATATTTTTTCTCCGTTTCACTCAATGCTTTTTTATCAATATACCTAAGTAAAACCGGTCTTGCCATTTCTGCAAATACATTATAATTATTCATTTGCATTTTTTGCATATCCTCCGGCGTAATATCATTCATCCCGGTTAATAAGCGGTTAATCATAAACCCTCTGTAAAGTGGAAAGCTATTTGCCGCACCTAAATAATAGGGATAAGTAGAATCTGTAGATTTCTGGTTGGCGCTACTTACAAATTCTCTTTTGGGATCTTTGATCATCGGGTTCTCTGAAGCAGGTATGATACCCTGCCATAAATAACTGCTGTCAGTGCCCGGCATTACATAATCACCCTGGTGTTTCCAACGGGCAATAAATGCTCCCTGTTGTTTGATGGCGATATGACCGGACTTTGAAGCAAATACAAAATTTTGTCCGGGACAGGTCCAGTTATTAATAGCACTTAGATAATCTTCATAGTTTTTAGCCCGGTTAAGATCATAAAACGCTTTTACCCCTGTACTCGCCTGGTGTGCAGTCCAGTGAATAGCCAGGTATTTGCCTTCTGTACTTTCGTTTGAGTATGCTTTATCGTACATAACCGGCCCGAAAATGGTCATGGCAATATTTTCAACCAAATCTTCTTTCCCTTTTACTTTCACCACTTCTTTCCGATGTTCTGCTTTCACCCAGGCACCGTTGTACCAATATTCATTCAGAGTAGAATCTTTAAAAGTAAGATCATAATAATCGATTACATCCCTGCCGGCATTGGTAACGCCCCAGGCAATACTATCATTGAATCCGATGATTACCGCTGGTGAGCCGGGGAAACTGGCCCCATAGGTATTATGCGTGGGGGTGGTTATCTGTACTTCATACCAAAGAGAAGGGAGGTTAAGTCCCAGGTGTGGATCATTACAGAGGATGGGTCGTCCGCTTTTTGTTTTTTTACCGGATACTGCCCAGTTATTACTTCCATTGTCTTTATCCGGTGCTGCTACATCGGGCAGGTTATAGGCTGTGAATTTTGGAGAAATATTTTTACCAAGATAGGCCGAATCCACATTTGCCGGGGTCTTAGGAACTATATAGGGTTTGGCATAAACAGTGCCTTTGGGTATAATCGGATCAAGTGAGTCCTGCACAATCGGAAACAATTTATTCATATCATCCAGCCCGAAGTAATTTTTGGCATTACTCATCTGTAAGTCGGTACTGGCTCCCCTGGCCGTTAGATCATAGGACATCAGCATCAGGAATAAATAGGTCTTTAGAGGGGTCCATGCTTCCGGTTTATAATCCAGCAGTTTATATTCGAATGGTATTTGCTCGGGTTGTAAAGAATTGATATACGCGTTGACTCCTTTGGCATAGGATTCCATGGTTGCTTTCATTTCCGGGTTCTGGTTCATTTTTTCGAGAGTCTGCTCTGCACCATATACCATACCCAGTCTCCGGAAAAACCGATCAGTAGGCACCCGATCCTCTCCTACAATTTCACTTAACCTGCCGCCAGCCACATAGGTTTGAAACTCCATCTGCCATAAACGGAATTTTGCATGCAGGTATCCCTGAACATAATAGGCATCCAGATCGTTATCTGCATAGATATGTGGAACAAGGCGGTCATCCATGTACACATCTACTTTTCCTTTCAGGTCGGTTGTTTTAATATCTGTAGAAAAACTGGTATTTACCGGTTCTGCATTCTGCCAAAACCCTTGCTGGGGCGATAAAAAATAACCCAATCGGGGTGTTTTCCCTGATTTTGAAGGCAATTGCATATTTAATACAGAAACCAACCCAACTGTACATAACCCGGAAATAATAAGAGGAACGATCCGCATAGCAACCTGATTTGATGATGAAAATAGTTGATTTTTAAATAGCAAGCATGAATTTAGTGAGGTATCTGTCCTTCTCAATTGAGAATTGCGGATTACTAATTACGAATGATTAATTTTACCTTTTATGAAACAGTTCAGTGTACCCAATATATACAGAAGCCAGCTTATCAGTGCCATTAAAAGCTATCGCAGGCAGGAAGATAAATTAAAGAAGGATTTTAGCCCTACCCTTTTAGCATTAGGACCCATAGACATTTACCTTGCCCGTCATTTTGGTTTTTGCTATGGGGTGGAAAATGCCATTGAAATCGCGTTTAATACGATTGAGCAGAACCCCGGTAAACGTATTTTTCTGTTGAGTGAGATGATACATAATCCCCAGGTGAATCATGACTTACAGGCAAAGGGAGTTCGTTTTTTACAGGATACCTATGGCAAACAGGTGATCCCATTTTCAGAATTAACGCCTGCAGATATTGTGATCATACCTGCATTTGGAACAACCCTTGAAGTTGAAAAGATATTACACAACATGGGTATTCCTACGGCTGCCTATAATACTACCTGCCCTTTTGTAGAAAAAGTATGGAACCGGAGTGAACAGATTGCTACCAAAGGGTATAGCATC
>CAIWKU010000270.1 GCA_903913355.1 uncultured Bacteroidota bacterium
CTTCTGCTTTAAAAATAGTGCTTCCTTCCCAAAAGCCGGGGGAACATGCGTTTGCTCTTAAAATATATGGTAATAACCTGGTATAAAAAGGATTGATTTTATTGAATATACTTTTTTGAAATATATCTATTTAAGACTTTTTTAATAATTCTATAAGGCAACTACCTTTAGTTGGCCTTACCTTAGTGTTTGGCTTAATACGTATTTTCTTACTAAAACTAAAGCTTAAGCGATTATATATCCTCATTTACCGCCATTTGGCCGTTATTATAATCGTGTTAACATACAATTGCTTTTTTTCGCAGCATATTAAATAATTATCTATGAAGAAACTTACTGTTTTGTTTTTGTTAGGCATGTTTGTCAGTTGTGGATTTGCTCAGTCAAAATATTCTATAACACCTGAAATAGGGTATAATAAAACGAGTTTTTATAATACTGCCCAAACAACTGAAATTGTAACCGCTCCTTTATATGGTATTGAATTAGGTGGATTAGTGACTAAGTCAGGTAAAAAAGGATTATTTATTGAATCTGGATTATTTTTTGAGCAAAAAGGATCTTACCAGGGCAGAGGATACCAGGCTTTATACGGAACTAATTCAAATATCAAAATTTCTTATCTCCAGATACCGCTGAATGTTGGGATACATAAAAAATTAAAGAATAAAGATTGGGGAATTTTGGCTTCTATAGGGGTTTATGGGGCATACGGCATTAGTGGAACAGAAAATGGTACATCGCTCGGTATCAGTGGCACCAGCACAATTAACCGGAATGTTACTTTTGTTTCTTCTGTAACGGCTCCCAATAGCAATACCACTTATGTTAAACCACTTGATTTTGGTTACCAGGCGGCTGTAGGTGCCAGTTATAAAAATCTGATTGCAAAAATTGGCTATAGCCGAGGTTTTAATTCAGTTTCACCTGATGGTAGTACTTCTTATAAAAATGATGTTTGGACTTTCTCTCTTGGCTACAAGATCAATCTATTATAGTTAGTCAATAATTTTTAAATGCCTGCACAGAAATTTTAGTTTTTGTGTAGGCATTTTAGTTTACAACAGCCTTATTGAATAGGGGGCAGTAGCATAGTTATTTTTCAATAATGGGTCTATTGCTAAAAAGATAAATCAATTACACTCTTTTCCAGACCTTATCTGTAAAGTCGTATTGTTTGATGGGTTTTGCCGGATTCCCTGCAGCTACACAATACGGAGGAATATCCTTGGTAACTACAGCGGCTGCAGCGATAACAGAATGTTTTCCAATGGTTACACCCGCCGTAATTACGGCATTCGCTGCTATCCAGCAATCGTCTTCTATAGTGATGGTGCGGGTAACGGTTTCCTGATCTTTTATGGGGATATTGATATTGGTATATTCATGGTTTAGACCACTGGCAACAATATTTTGGGCGAAAATCACATTGTTGCCAATGGTTACCGGCCCAATAATCACATTGCTCATGCCAATCAATGTATTATCCCCGATAATTACATCGCCCACTCCGTTATTAATCGTGCTGAAATCTTCAATCACCGATTTTTTACCCAACATGAATTTCCGGAATGGCAATACATCCATCCTTGTGCGCCAACGTATGATGGAACCTGCCCCACGTTTATGTACAAAAGGATTGATCAACCAGGTTACCCAAAGCCGGGGTCTTGCTTCGCCGGAAGGAACCAACATCCAATGCACCCATTTTTTTATCCTGGGGTTATCTTTAATTGTATTTGCGAGAGACATACCTGCTATATATTAGCAACAAGTTACAGCTTTTCAATAAATCACATGGCAACTAAAATTTTGCTTGAGATAAACCGCTGTTTACTGAACGGATATTCTTTCTATCTTGTAATCGATTCAGCGATTCATATTTTAGAAATCACACTCCCATCGAATAGCTTCTATGTTAAAAAAGTTAATCAGAACCCTTAGCCAAAAAATATTGGGGTACGATACTTACTTGTTTATTTTTTCCCTGGTTACATTGAAACGAATTCAGTTGGGCCTGCATGAAAAGGAGTTCCAGTATTTTCTTTCGCTAATACCCAATCGGGGAGCTGTTTTGGATATAGGAGCCAATATTGGGATTATGAGTGTTTTGGTGGCTAAAAAATCGGATCAACTTTCTGTCTTCTCATTTGAACCCATTCCGGATAACCTGAAAGCAATGAAACGATTGATCAGGGTGTATTCGCTAAAGAATATCCAGGTAATCGCATCTGCTGTAGGAGAAGACCAGGGAAACCTGACAATGGTTGTTCCAGAGATTATGCATGCAAAAATGCATGGGTTAGCCTGTGTTATCTCTGACCAGCCAAATGCGATACAAGAAATAGGGAAGCCAATTTCAGTTCCGGTTCTTTCATTGGATAATTTTGAACCTTTGCGAAAGCTTGACGAAATTGTAGCTGTCAAAATAGATGTGGAAAATTTTGAATACTATGTACTAAAAGGAGGGATTCAAATCATTGAAAAGCATCGCCCCATTATCTTATGTGAATTATGGGATGATGCCAATCGCCTTCTCTGCTTTGCTTTATTGGAGAAAATAGGGTATTGTATAAGAATATACCAGGATGGAAACCTGGTAGCGTTTAACGGGCAGGACCGGATTAATTTTTTCTTTTTACC
>CAIWKU010000271.1 GCA_903913355.1 uncultured Bacteroidota bacterium
ATTTATCATTACGACGATAATAAACGGGTAGAAATGGTAGCCCTCCCGGCAATGGATTACCAGATCACAACCCTGATCGATTTTAACAGCCCTGTACTGGGAACCCAGCATGCGGGTTTAAAAACCATCAAGGATTTTAAAGCCGAAATTTCTCCCTGCCGCACTTTTTGCTTTTTACATGAGCTGGAAATGCTCTTGGATAATGATTTGATCAAAGGCGGTGATATCAATAATGCCATTGTTGTAGTTGATAAGCCTGTAACAGACGCAGAAATGACCCGCCTGGCCAAAGTATTTAAGCGTGATAAAATCGAGGTAAAAAGTGAGGGTTATCTCAATAACCTTGAATTACGCTTTCCCAATGAACCTGCACGACATAAATTACTGGATGTAGTGGGTGATCTTGCTTTAATAGGCTATCCAATAAAAGCCAGAATTATTGCAAACCGTCCCGGTCACAGTACCAATGTTGAGTTTGCCAAAAAGATCAAACAGTATATCAAAAAGAATAAACATGTAAAAAATGTACCGGTATATGATCCTGCCATGCCACCGGTATATAGTCTTGAAAAAATAGAAAAAACATTACCGCATAGACATCCATTTCTTTTTGTAGATAAGATTATTGAATTGACAGATACCTATATCGTAGGTATCAAAAATGTTACATTCAATGAGTGGTTTTTTCCAGGCCATTTTCCAGGGAACCCTGTGATGCCGGGCGTTTTACAAATAGAAGCACTGGCACAAACAGGTGGTATTTTATGTATCAATTCTATGCCGGAAGGACAGTATGATACTTATTTTCTGAAGATCGACAATTGTAAATTCAAACAAATGGTACGCCCTGGTGATACCATGGTTTTGAAAATGGAATTGAATGGTCCTATCCGCCGAGGTATCTGTGAAATGCGGGGAACCGTATATGTGGGTGGTAAAGTAACCACGGAAGCTGATCTGGTGGCTCAGGTAGTAAAAAGACCTTAAATAATTATAATACCCAATTGGTTCAGGCAATTAGCCGGCCAACTGAAGGAATAAAATGATCTATTAATTCAAAAAGAAGCGATGACGCATCCCTATACATATATTGATCCCAATGCAAGGATTGCTCCCAATGTAAAGATCGATCCATTTACTGTTATCCATGGCGATGTTCAGATCGGTGAAGGCACTTGGATAGGCAGTAATGTTACCATTATGGATGGAACACGAATCGGCAAAAATTGCCGGGTATTTCCCGGGGCTGTTTTAGGTGCCATTCCACAGGATTTAAAATTCAGTGGTGAAAAAACCATTGTAGAAATCGGAGATGAAACCACTATCCGCGAATTTGTTACCATTAACCGAGGTACGAATGACAGAGGCAAAACCAAAGTAGGGCATAATTGCCTGATTATGGCTTATAGCCATATTGCACATGATTGCATTATTGGCAATCATTGTATCATGAGTAATAGTGTGCAGGTAGCAGGACATGTAACCATGGGCGATTGGACCGTAGTAGGTGGGGTAAGTGCGGTTCACCAGTTTGTAAATATTGGTCAACATACATTTATTGCCGGGGGAAGTCTGGTAAGTAAAGATGTGCCTCCTTATATCAAAGCAGTCAGAAATCCATTGAGTTATGGTGGTGTGAACAGTGTTGGATTAAAACGCAGGGGATTCCCTTTGCAACAAATCAATCATATACTGGATGTGTACAGAACCATTTATAATAAAGGGTTTAATACCTCCCAGGCCTTAGAATATATTGAAGAAGAACTACCCGCAACAGATGAAAGAGATGAGATCGTAACTTTTATCAGAGAAAGCGGAAGAGGAATCATTAAGCGATTTATTAAAGGTGCATCTGAAGAAGATTAACCAACAGATCAGGCCAGACACTTAAGGGGTATTTATTTCCGACAGCTATATGAACCATTCTTCCACTACAGATTATTCCAGAATTGAATCGGCTGTTTCCATGCCGGGGTTCAAAGCCATCCAATTAACCGATCTGGGTAAACGTTATAACCGTGAATGGATTTTCAGGCATGTTACTTATTTGTTTGAAGCAGGAAAATCTTACGCAATTACCGGACCCAATGGAAGCGGGAAAAGTACTTTACTCCAGGCCATTGCAGGAAGCATGAACCTTAGTGAAGGAAAACTCGAATACCTGTCAGCGAAATCAGATTCTGTAAACAGCATCATTGATCCCGAAAATTATTATCGCCATCTGTCGATTGCTGCTCCGTATCTGGAATTAGTAGAAGAAATGACAGCGCGTGAATTCCTGCATTTTCATAATCAGTTCAAACCCTTTGTTTCATCGGCGAGTATTGAAAACATTTTGTCGGCCATCAATCTCGAGAAATCTGCTGATAAACAAATTCGCTATTTCAGCAGCGGGATGAAACAGCGTGTTAAACTGGCACAGGCAATTTTTTCAGATGCCCCTGTTTTGTTCTTAGATGAGCCTTGCACCAATCTCGATACAACCGGTTATGATTTATATCACCAGCTGATAGCAGACCATTGCCATCAGAAACTCGTGATTGTTAGTAGCAATGATGCGGAAGAAATGGATTTTTGTTCTGAAAGACTGAATATATTGGATTATAAATAAGCGATCCTTGCTAACCTGGTCGGGTGTATGATTTTTTATTTGATCGTTGCTTACGCTATAAATTCACTTACATGTTTGCAGATGCTATAGAAAGAGTAGCCGGCTTTACCAGGCCGGTGCATACCATTATCAGAACCTATGGGGGTAAACAAATCGTTCCCGGTTCAGCCACATTATTTTTTGTAAACCCAAATGGGGTGGCCATTACCTGTAAGCATGTAATCAATCTCCTGGCAAATGCTGAAAAGATCAACCAATTTTATGTTGATTTTGTAAGCGAAAAGAAGAGAATCCCGCAAGATGAAAATTTTGCAGCCCGTTTACAGGCACTGGAAATAAAATACAATTATACACCGGATACTATTGTACAAATCAAAACAACTTTT
This sequence comes from uncultured Bacteroidota bacterium, assembly GCA_903913355.1. Taxonomy (GTDB): domain Bacteria; phylum Bacteroidota; class Bacteroidia; order Chitinophagales; family Chitinophagaceae; genus Sediminibacterium. The sequence goes on from CAIWKU010000271.1 coordinate 2,998, forward strand.
GTTGATTGTGTGGATACGATGACCGGTTTTACCTGGCACGAACACCCAAATTTTGATCTGGCCATTTTACAATTCCATGGATTTCAAAAAACATTGTATTCAGGCGCTGCACATTTCTTAAATGATCTCTCAAAACTTCGGCAGGGAGATTTTTTATGCAGACTGGGTTTCCCTTTCCCGGAATTCACCAACTATGTATATCATGCTGCCATCGATGATATTCAATGGACACATTCAGGAAATCCTGCATCACCCCGATTTCCAACAGAAGGTATGGTAACCCGTTTTTTAGCAGAAGGGAATACGATGTATGGAATTGAATTAAGCACGCCTGGTCTCAAAGGTCAAAGCGGTGGACCTTTATTCAATCAATCGGGTACTATTTATGGAATGCAGTTTTCTACCAAACACTTGCACCTGGGGTTTGATCAGGAAAACAAAGAATTATCAGAAGAAGATAAAATGAATCACCCCTCCTTCCTTCATTTAGGGCAATGTATACATGCTTCTATTATCAAAGAATTTCTTGCTGAAAAGAAAATAGTTTTTTTTGAGGAGTAGTTTTTTGTACACAAAGGCACGGTTTGCATTGACTTCAATTTTGAGCTTAGCCGTTCAGTGTAATTGTATCATTGAGTAGATCCATTAACCATTGCAACCAAAAGCGTGCGTTCGTGCCTTTATGTGAGATTTATCGCCTGCTCGCTATCAAAAGATTCAAATCAGTATATTTTAAATCAAAACGCTGACTG
>CAIWKU010000272.1 GCA_903913355.1 uncultured Bacteroidota bacterium
ATTATTTTGTTAAAAATGGAGGTATCATTCATCTGCATATTTACCCTAATGGTAATGATACATGGAATATTCAAGGAATGATTTTACAGCTAAATTTTGCAGGAGGCGTTTCTCAAACAGTAAAGTTTAATCCATTTACGGTAAGTCAAAACAGCACCGAAGCTACTCTTTATTTTGATGGGGCATTTAAACAAAGAGGAGCTAATTAATGCAGAATTGGGTAACTAATGAAAATAATCATGAGCTACTCAAAAAGTATGAAAAATCATGACATTCGAGTCGAAGACACCTCATTTTGTTTGATAAAGTATACTTACTAAACAGGTAAGCATACTTTATCAGAGAAAATATATCAAAAAATAAAACCATTTTAGCTGGTTGAACAAAAATATAAGGAGTATGAGAAAAGTAATAACATGTTTGCTGATAGTAATAATGACTATACTTTTTACCAAACAAACACATGCTCAGTTTTTAAAATCGCTTTTAAATAGGGCTACTGAGGCTACTAAACAGGCGCATTTTGTAAAAGATAGTACTGCAATACTGAAACCTAAATTAGATAGCCTTTCTGCAACATTAAAAAAAATGTCAAATGATACTGTTGGAATGATGCCTAATTATGAAAGGCAACAGCGCTTATCTGTTTCATCGGCCGATTCTGCTGCCGCAATAAATGCCTTTAGAAATGGTACTGGGGGTAGTGGTATATTATACCAATATTTAGTTACTAATACTGTAAAAATACAAGGGAGAGATAGCAGTTTTAAAGATACCATGTCTATGGCCATAGCTGACAATTTTAATATGCGATCAGATTTTGGAGGAGGTGGTATTAAAACACAAACGATTAATTATGCAACAATGCCTAGATACAGTATTGTTCTAATGCCACAGACTAATACCTATATGCTTCGTATCAAAGACACGGCCAATCCGGTTACATCTGATAAACTAAGCTATACAGTGACAAAAGTTGGCAATGAAACTGTTCAAGGGTATAATTGTATTCATGCCAAATTAACTATTATTATGGGAAAGAATAGTCAAATCACTGAGGATGTATGGACCAGCAAAGATGTACCGGGCTATTTAAATTTGAAAAAGATGTCAGCAATGCAAAATGTTACACCCAAAATGTTACAGGCAATTGACCAGGCTGGGTGCGATGGCTTTTTTGTAAAAATAATGATGCAAAATATGGGCTTCTCTATGAATATGTTGTTGATAAAAGCAGCGCGGACAAATTTTTCTGCATCAACTTTTCAAATTCCAATAGGTTATAAGCGAACACAATCGTTTTTATAAACAAGACCTCTCTTACACCATCTCTTTTAGGTAGCTTAATTATCAGGCAGGTATATACCCTCTGTTTATTACCTAAGCTATCCTAGTAGCATTGCCATCCGGTATTTGCCTGGATATTACAAAAGCACTTTCTTCTTATTTCCTTTTTATTTCCTTCGGTTCTGCTTCGATGGTAACCGAAGCTTCTTTTATATTTCTTCGAGTACAATCGAAGCCGCTTCGGTTATAACCGAAGGAATATAGAACCAAATAAGAAGGGAATACGAAGAAGGTATTTCCTAAACCAAAAGTCCTTCTTACGTATCTCCAATAACTATCTTATTAAACTAATGTATTGATAACCAAATACTTAGTGGGGGTAGTACTACCCCTACTACCCCTAACACCCTCTTTTAGATTCTACTTTTACACCGTTAACAATCACCGGTGATCACCGCTGCAGCGGTAAAACAGAAACAATCATTTTTTAAACATTTTAAAGAAAAATCATGGCAAGAATTAATCAGGGAATCCTTGGAGGATTCTCAGGAAAAGCAGGAACGGTAGTAGGCAGTTCCTGGAAAGGAAGATCAGTAATGCGCGGTCTTCCACAGGTTAAAAAGAACTCCAAATCATCGCAGGATCAATTGAACCAGCGGGAGAAATTTAAACTGATGGTAGAATTTTTTACCGGACTGGCAGATATGTTTGCCATTACCTATCGCAAACAGGCCAAAGACATCAGCGGGTTCAATGCTGCTGTTTCGGCTAATATCCGCAATGCGATCAGTGGTGTAGAATCTCCTTTCAGTATTGACCTGGCAAAATTACAATTTGGTTATGCCAATGGCAACCTGCCTAATGGGTTAGAGCCAAAGGTGTCGGTAGTGCCTGCTCACCAAATTAGTTTTAGCTGGCAGAACAATGCTGGTTTTGGAAAAGCAAAAGCTTCGGATATAGCCATTGGTGTGGTGTATTGTCCGGCGCAAAAGCAAGCGATTAGTTTTCCGGATATGGCTATCCGAGAAGATGAAACTGCTACCATTGCCTTACAGGAGTTTGCGGGCGAATTGGTAGAAACCTGGATCCTGTTTTTATCGGAAGATGAAAAACTGGTATCACCCACCCTTTATACGGGTCAGGTAACACGGGTTCTTTAAGCTGGTAAAGTAGTCATTGTAAATACCACCCTAACCGTTGTGAAAGCAACGGTGGGGTGGTTATTGTTTATTGGGCTAAAGAAAATAGATAGTTAAATCCAGGTTTTTATCCGTTAATACATTCATGATTGGCGATATTTTAATTGGAATAATCGGCTAAGATTTAGTTAAAATTTATTAGCATTTTAGCTAACTCAAATTTTGAAATTGTATCTCGTTGATATTTAACATCCTTTTACGATTTAATATAGTAAAATTGATCTGTCAAGCAATGAGAGGAAAAATCAAGCATATTACTAAGAATGCATTTATTGCATTTATGTCGTTACTAATTATCAATGTGAGTATTGATGCATATGACTTTCAGCCTATTGCTTCTGTAAACTCTATCAGCGAGTTTAACTATTTCAATTCATTTGCTGAGTATATTACCGAAATAACACTGGGAAAAACCAATGCTTTCCCTGAATTTGAAAAAGAAAGCACTTCATCCAAGGCCCAATTTGTTAAACATAGTGTGTTTAAATTTTATCAAACAGATTCTGCTATTCTAGGCGTATTATTCGATGATAAATCCAACTCTTTTGTTGTTCCTCTTACCGAGCAGTACAAGTATCTGTACTTCCGGGAAATCAATCCCCCCCCTCCCAAAGCCTGTTAATTAACAGAAGTAAATTATTCTGTTTATTGCAATGTAACTATTGCTTGTTGTTATTGACATGCAGGGTACTAGTGTATTCCTGTCTGTCCCATTCTTAATTCCGTCAATAAAACATCATGCGAGTAAGCAATTACCTTGTAATTGCGCTACTGTGTATTTGCTGTGGCAATACACTACAGGCGCAAAAGGATAAACTATTTACTGATAGTATTACCCTCACACTAGATAGTGCCGAGAATATATTTTTACGAAATAATCTTTTAATCCTGGCACAGAAGTATAATGTGGATGCCCAAAAAGCATTGATTATACAGGCTAAACTTTTACCCAACCCTAATTTTTCATTTAATAGAGGGCCGGTTATCCCTTTAACTGATAATACTTCCAATTTCCCTTATTCCAATTTTTTTCATAACAATGAAACGGCTATCACAGTTTCACAGTTAATCCTGTTGGCGGGAAAAAGGAATAAACAAATAAAAATTGCAGAAGCAAACGCAAAACTCTCAGAATATCAGTTATTCGATCTGATTAGAACTTTAAAATATACGTTACGAACAGATTTTTTTAATATCTACTATTTACAAAAATCTGCCGGGGTATACCAAAAAGAAATCGAATCTCTCGAGAAGGTTGTGAAAGCCTTCAACCAGCAGGAAGGGAAAGGGTATATAGCTGAAAAGGAAGTTGTGAGGATCAAGGCTCAACTATATAGTCTGCAAAGCGAATACAATGACCTGATCAACCAAATCAATGATACAGAAAGTGAGTTGAGATTGGTTTTACAAGTAAAGGATGTAAGTATTACACCCATTGTTAAAGAAGAGGAAGTAACGGCATTAAATCCGGAAAAATATCCACTTTCCTCACTGATAGATACTGCATATAAGAACAGAACCGACCTCATGATAGCCAGAGCCAATACTGATATCAGTAAACTTAATTACCAGTATCAAAAAGCTTTGGCAGTACCCGATCTTACTGCATCCCTTTCTTACGATAAACAGGGGAGCTATGTAAGAAATTTTAATTCGGTAGGCTTAGCTATGGACCTCCCTTTTTTTAATAAAAACCAGGGCAATATCAAATCTGCGAAGTTCATGATAGATATGAATAATACTTCACAGAAAAGCACTGAAGCCACATTGGAAGAGCAGATACAAAGAGCCTTACAAAAATCATTTGATAGCGACAGACTCTACCGCAAAATAGACTCCAGGTTTACTCGTGATTTTGACAGATTATTAAATGAAGTATTTATTAATTACGAAAAGCGAAATATAGGTTTATTGGATTTCCTTGATTTCTATGATTCTTACAAACAGAATATACTTCAAGTTAACTACATCCGATATAACAGAGTGCAATCATTTGAAGATATCAATTTCTACACTGGAACTAATTTTTTCAATTAAAATCATTTAAGAATGTCACATAATTATATTTTCAGATCAGTAAAATACTTGTCTATCACTTTTGTAGTAGCCGTGTTTTACATAAGCTGTAGCAGTATTGATCAAAAGAATGGCCCAGTAAGGCAGAAATATACTATCCCGGATACTTTATTAAAAAAACTCACAATTGCTACCGTAAAGAAATGCCCCCTGTTAAATATACTTACACTCACCAGTACAGTAGATTTTGATCAGGACCATCAGGTAAATATTTACCCTATGGTTAGCGGAAATATTCAGGATGTTAAGGTACAGGTTGGAGATCATGTTAACGAAGGGCAAACCCTTGCACTTATACGGAGTAGTGAGATGGCTGGCTATAGTAATAATCTTGTAGTTGCAGAAACCAATCTAACAGTTACTAAGAAACAACTGGATGCAACGAAGGACCTCTATAGTAGCGGATTGGCTTCACAACTCGATGTAACCAACGCACAGGCTAATTATGAGCAGGCCGAAGCACAATTGTTAATGATTAAAAGAGTATTAAAAATTAACGGCAACGATATCCAGGGAAATTATATTATAAAGTCCCCTATCAGTGGTTTTGTGGTACAAAAAAATGTAACCAATAACACTGCCATCAGGACGGATAATGGTAATAATATATTCACTATCTCAGACTTGAAAAATGTTTGGGTTCAGGCAAACGTATATGAATCTAATATTAGTAAAGTTCATATGGGAGATTCTGCTCTTATTACTACGCTTTCATATCCTGATCGGGTTTTTAAAGGCAAAATTGACAAAATAGTAAATGTGCTTGACCCTACAACGAAAGTTATGAAAGTGCGGGTAATTGTAAAGAATGAGGATTATGCTTTAAAGCCCCTGATGTTTGCTAGTGTGAGTGTGATCAATAAAGAGAATAGCCAATATACATGTATTCCTAAAGGAGCATTAATATTTGATCACAGCAGATATTTTGTTTTGGCTTATAAAAATGCTTCAAGCGTTACTATAAGGCCGGTAGAAATTCACAGTATTGTTGGCGATACAGTTTATCTGGATAAAGGAATAGAACCAGGTGAACAAGTAATTGCTACGCAAGCCATTCTTATTTATGATACACTAAATAATTAAGTTTTTACCAAAACTATTTATCATGACAAAGTTTTTAAGCAAGATAATAGGGTTCTCACTAAAGAGCCGATACTTCATTTTATTTTGTACTACGATATTGGTGATAACAGGTATTGTTACTTTCACCAAAATGCCAATAGAAGCATTTCCGGATGTTACCAATACAGAAATCAGTGTGATCACCCAATGGCCGGGTCGGAGTGCAGAGGAAGTTGAAAAATTTGTAACAATACCCATTGAGATAGCACTGAACCCGGTTCAACAAAAGATTAGCCTGAGATCAACCTCCATTTTTGGTTTATCCTATGTAAAGCTGATTTTTGAAGACAATGTAAAAGATCCTCAGGCCAGGCAGCAGGTAATGAACTTACTTCAAAATGCAACCTTGCCCAATGGAATTCAACCAGCTGTTCAACCGCCTACTGGGCCAACAGGAGAAATATTCAGGTATACCCTAACAAGCTCTGTTCGAGATGTTCGGGAACTGAAAACCTTACAGGATTGGGTAATAGATAGAAAATTGAGAGCGGTATCTGGGGTGGGGGATATCAATAGCTTCGGTGGCAAAACAAAAACCTATGAAATAAAAGTAGACCCGGGTAAGCTTACTACCTTAGGCATAACGCCATTGGATGTATTTACCGCTGTACAAAAAACCAATATCAATATTGGGGGTGATATGATAATCCAGAATAACCAGGCGTTTGCAGTGCGTGGTATCGGGTTGCTGAATGATATCAATGAAATCAAAAATATCATTGTTACAAATAATAATGGAGTACCCGTTTTGGTAAAAGATGTTGCACAGGTTGCCATATCCAATGTGCCCAGATTGGGTTGGGTAGGAAGATCGGATGCAACTATTGACAAAAACGGCGTCAGGCATGTAACCGACGATAATGATGTAGTAGAAGCTATTGTAGTGATGCGAAAAGGGGAAAACCCTTCTGAGGTAGTAAAAGGGGTAAAAGAAAAAATTGATGAACTCAACAATGAAATTTTGCCTTCAGACACAAAAATTGTTCCTTATTACGATAGGGCGGACCTGATACAATATGCAACCGAAACAGTTCTTCATAATCTACTGGAAGGCGTATTGCTGGTAATTATCCTGATCTCCCTGTTTCTATTTAACTGGAGAGCTACGGTAATTGTAGCGATTATCATACCCATTTCATTATTATTTGCTTTTATCTGTCTGCATCTGCTGGGTATGAGCGCTAATCTTCTCTCATTAGGTGCTGTGGACTTTGGTATTATACTGGATGGAACGATTGTAATGGTGGAAGGCATGTTTGTAATACTGGATCATAGAGCCGTTGAATTGGGTATGGAAAAGTTTAATAAAGTTAGTAAGCTGGGTATGATCAAAAAGGCAGGAGCACAAATCGGGAAGCGCCCATTTTTCCTGAATATTATTATTATTACAGCCTTATTACCCATTTTTGCATTCGAAAAAGTAGAAGGCAAAATGTTTTCTCCTCTTGCTTATACACTGGGTTTTGCCTTATTAGGATCACTGATTACTACGCTTACCTTGGTTCCGGTTCTGATATCAGTCTTGCTTAATAAAAATATCAGAGAAAGACATAACCCCATAGTACATCCTCTCAAATCGTTCCTGTTGAACGGTTTTGTAAAAGCATATAAGCACAAAAAAATAGTTATTCCAATCGCTTTTCTGATAATGGCATTAGGTATTTATTCATATAAATTTCTCGGCTCTGAATTTTTACCGCAATTAAATGAAGGATCCATCTGGCTAAGGGTTCAGTTACCGTATAGTGTTTCCCTGGATAAGTCAACCGAGACGGCCAAACAGGTTAGGGATATTGTAATGAGTTTTCCGCAGGTCCAATATGCGGTTTCTCAAACAGGACGACCAGATGATGGCACCGACGTAACCGGTTTCTATAATAATGAGTTTGATGTTTTGTTATACCCTGAAAAGGAATGGAAACCCAAACTAACCAAAGAGGAGTTAATTAATCAGATGAATGACAGATTAAAACAATTGCCTGGTACCAATCTAAATTTTTCACAGCCAATCATGGATAACGTAGAAGAAGCTGTATCAGGTGTAAAAGGATCTATCTGTGTAAAAGTTTATGGTGATTCATTAACCTATATGGAACCCAAACTGAATGAAATTTACAATGTATTAAAAAATGTAAAGGGTATCGAAGACCTGGGTATTATAAAAAACATAGGGCTGCCAGAATTGGATATTAACCTTGATCAGGAAAAAATGGCTTTATATGGAGTGGCCACGGCAGATGCTAATTCAGTAGTGGCAATGGCAATAGGTGGTTTGGCAGCATCTACTTTATATGAGGGTATTCAAACCTATGATATCCGAATTCGCCTTCCGGAAGAATATAGGAAGTCAGCAGAGGATATTGGAAACTTACTGGTGCCTACTCAAAACGGTTCAAAAGTTCCCATCAAGGAAATTGCGACTGTTACACAAAAAACAGGGCCTTGTCTGATTTTCAGAGATGATAATAAAAGATATGCAGCCATTAAATTTTCTGTAAGG